>JANYBF010000464.1 GCA_025360895.1 Verrucomicrobiota bacterium | reverse complement strand
TGCCCGGCTTGGCCACCGTGACTTCAAGCACGTATTCCCAAGGTGTTCGCCGGTGCAAAGCATCAATCTGGTTTTCGTAGAACGTCGCTTTTTCGGCCAGCGTCATCGGCTGGCGTTCGATCAGGCTCAAGCCCGCGGCCGTGGCGAACCAGGCATTTCCTTCCGGCGTGACCGCAACACTATTCACGACATTGTCCGGCAACCAACGCCGGCCCTCGCGATATTCCCAGTTATGCCCGTCGTAACGAATGGCGCCCATCCGTGTCCCGAACCAGACCGCGCCAGCTTCACCCGCCGCCATCGTTGTGAAATCGTTGTACGGCAATCCCTCGGCGCCGGTGAAAAGCGTCCACTCCTTGTCGAGCCGCCCGACACCTTGAGGCGATGCGAACCACAACCGCCCTTTGGTGTCATAAGCCACCCCGCGCACATTGACGGGCGCCCAACTGCGACCGGTCTTGTCCGCCGGGAGCAAGCGCGTCCATTTGTCCTTCGCCTCCTGTTGGAAAAGTCCTGCCGCCGCGCCGACCACGACCCGGGGACCGACGGCGACTTGGAAAACTGCCTTGTTTTCGCCCAGCGCCGCGTTGAGGGCGGCCACCGGCTTCAAGGTGCTGCCCGTGGTTTCAAACAAGCCCTGATCGGTGGCCAGATAAATTGTTTCACCGATGCCGATCGCGTTCGCTTTCACGCCCGCCGGCAACGGAGCGATGAGGTTGAGCTTGTCTCCTTGAAGCGAGAACAGCCGGCCATTGAGAACCAAGAACACTTTGTCTTTGCTGGCCGCCAGCGCTTCCACCACCCCGCCCGCCGTTCCGCTCACCGGGGTCCAACGGCCATTGGCGAAGCGGGCCAGTCCATTGGTCGTGCCGACGAGAACCTTTTTATCGTTTAGCACCGCGACCGCAGTGGTCGCATTGGCGGGTAGCCCGTCCGCGGCGGTGAACTCGCGCCGCACTTCCTGTTTGAAAGTGCCGACGGTGATGGACGGTGGTTCCGCTGCTCGGGAAGTCAGGCTGGTGAGCAACCCGCACAGGAGGGAAGTGGTAATGAAACGAGGGCGCATGGATTTGGTAGGTAAATGTATCATCAAGCGGTCGCAGCATTGCGGGTTGAGCGCGCCGATTCAACCCGAAACCACCGCTCAAAAATTTATCCGCGCGCCGCCGGATGTTGCGGGAAATATTTCAATTGTTCGGGAGTCTCAAGGTTGCCGGTTCCGCGCTCATTGCAAATCGCAATGTCCCCCCGGCTTCAATTTCCGCATGACGAATCCAGGTGCGGTCGAGCGGGACGTCATTCAACCAGACTTTGTTCACGTAGGGATAATTCGGCGCGTAGTTCTCGGCGACGATGACGAGTGGGTTGTTCTTCAACTTCACTTCCGTCCGTTCGAACAGCGGCGTGCCAAGCTGGTATTTGTCGGAGCCTGCAATGGGGTAGAAGCCCAGCGCGCTGAAGACATACCACGCTGAGAGCGTCCCGGCGTCGTCGTTGCCGTCCAGCCCGTCGTAGCCGTCGCTGTACTTGTGGTCCAGAATCCAGCGTGCCCACTTTTGCGTGAGGTCCGGCCGGCCGGCGTTATTGAAAAGGTAGGCGGCGGGGAGATCAGGTTCATTGCCGTGCCAGTAATACGAACCCGGACTCCAGGTCGCCATGGCGGGATCAGATTTGGCGAAGAAATTGTCGAGCTCCTCAACAAAGTACTCGCGACTCTTGAACAAGGAGATCATTCCCTCCGCATCGAAAGGCGCCGCCCAACGCCATTGCAACGCGCTGCCTTCCACGTAGTCCTTTGTAAATTTATCCCCACGATCCATGTACGTCAGGAGCAACGGCTTGAACGGTTCGACAAACTTTCCCTGTGCATCGCGCGGCTGAAAGTACTGGGTGTTGGGGTTCCAAAGATTCCGATAGAACTGCGAATGTTCCCGGAAGAGCGTCGCGTCTTCGTGATGGCCGAGCGATTCGGCTAACCGCGAGATCGCATCGTCAGCCCACGCGAATTCCAGGGTTCGGGAAACGGACCTCTCCACCAAGCCAGCCGGACAATACCCGTATTGCAAATAACTCTCCACCCCTTGTCGGCCCGAGAAAGCCGATCCCGGCGGCGTGGGCGCGAGCGCGGTTCGTCGCATCGCCTGGTACGCCAGTTCCACATCGAAGTCCCGGATGCCTTTCAGATAAGTGTCGGCAATGACGATGTCCGCAGGCGTGCCGAGCATGGAATTCGAGTAGCCGTGTCCCGAGGGCCAGCGCGGCAGCCACCCGCCTTGCTCCAGCATTTTCACGAGCGATACCACCATATCCCGCTGATCCTGCGGCGCGATCAAGGTGTAGAGCGGGTGAACGGTCCGAAAGGTGTCCCAGATGGAAAGGTCCGTGAAGTACTGGAAGTCCGAGGCCTGGTGAACCTTCCGGTCGAACCCCAGATACTCGCCGTTGGCGTCATTGAAAACGGTGGGCATCTGGAACACGCGAAAAAGGGCGGTGTAGAAAATGGTCCTCTGCTTTTCCGTGCCGCCTTGGATCTTGACCAGCGCCAGCTTGTCTTCCCACGCCCGCTGGGCTTCGGCCAGAACTTGGTCGAAATCCTTGGCGCCAGCTTCGGATTCAAGATTGGCCCGCGCATTTTCAACGCTCACATAGGAAATCGCCAGTATGAGCGTGACCACTTGAGGTGTGTTCGTCGCGGCAAATCCCAGATCGATGCCGACACCTTCGCCCTCGGCCGTGAGTTGGTTGGGAAAAACTTTATCATTTTGCCAGGTGTTAAACGTGGCGAACGGTTGGCTGAAGCGGGCGACAAAGTACACCTTGATCCCACCGTATCGCCCGGAAAACGTTCCAAAAGTCCGTACCGATCCTTCAACCTCTTTGGCTTCAGGCCGCACTTGCAACTTTCCTTCGCGGCTCTTTTTGCCACTCAAAGCATTCATTACATCCACCAGGAGATGCGGTGAACTGCCCGGGCTGAACGTATAACGATGAATGCCCACGCGCGGCGTCGCGGTGAGTTCGACCAGCGTTCCGATGTTCGGAAGCTTGACCGCGTAATAACCGGGCGAAGCGAGTTCCTCACTGTGCGAGAAGCTCGTGGTTTGACCCTTGCGGTAGGTCCCGGGCTGATCCGCTTCAACCGTCGGCACCACGAGGAAATGCCCGCCATCGGTCGCACCCGTGCCGTTCAACCGCGTGTGACTGAACCCAAGAATTTGATCATCGCCATAGTAATAACCGGACGTGTTCAACGCCCGTTTGCGGATCAGCATGGACGTCGTTTCCGGCCCGAGGCGAACCATGCCGAACGGGACCATGGCACCGGGGAAGTTATGCCCGCAGACCCAGGGAATGCCGCCCGTGCCGATGAACGGATTCACCCAGCGCCCGAGTTCCCCGGGTTGAACCTTCGTCTGCAGTCTGCCCGGTTTCGCTCCAACGATGCGGTGGTGTTTGAATACCAACGCGCCAATGAACACCGCGCAAGAGACCACCATTGCTAGGACAGACCAAAGTGCGAACTTAAGGATTCGTTTCCACCAAGGAGTCTCCTTGCGAATCGTTTCCTCGACTGCGCTTGCGCGCTTTTTCGAGTCGTCACCAGTCATCGCTGCGCTTTCATGCAAGGCGGGTCAGTTACTTGGAGCCAACTTGAGGTCCTTCCGGATGGACATGGCTTCGGTCAAAGCGTGTTTTTCCCCGGCGAAGTCGCTGGTTGCTTTTGAAAACCGACCGAGTTCTTCCAGCGCCCGCGCCAGGGCAAAAAGCGCATACGGCCCCTCGCGAAGGCGTCGGAATTCGATGGCGCGAGTGATGGCTGCCAGCGCGCCTTCAAGATCGCCCTGCCGCTCGGCGAGGCCGCTTTTGACTTCCCACCAATTGGCAAAAATTCCAACCGTCCCCGGCAGCATGCTGTCGCCGGCATGGGGCTGAAGGAGTTCCCGGCTTAGGCGGAGATGCAGGTCGGCGCCAGCGGCATCGTGGTTGGCCAGCAAGCATCGGGCGTGGAGGGTAAGCGCTCTGGCGCGCATGTGCTCATGGAGTTTTCCGGGTTCAATTACCTGCACCGCCTCCGAGGCGGCCACCAAAGCTTCCGGCGAAGCGCCTTGATCAAGGGCGCAATGGGCTTCATTTGCCAAAGCCATAAATACCAGCGGAAAAAGTTCCGTCCGTCGGGCGAGCGCGGTCGCCGCGACCGCAAGTTGCCAGGCTTCATCAAGGCGGCCGACCAATCTTAGTAATTGGCTCAAATCCATCTGCGCTTTAGCGAGACCAAAGCTGCCCGCGGGCTCCTCCAGTGCCAAAATTTTCCGCCGCACCGTTTCCGCCGCTGCCCAGTCGCCCTGGCTTTCCAAGTCATCGGCTTCCTGTTTGAGCAGCAAGCTGGGCGTGGGATGTTTGAGCGCTTCCACTCCGGCCATCAGCAAAACTTGCATTGCGGCGGCGTGAGCCTCCTGCGTTTTGCCCGCCTCAGTCGCTCCAGCCCAGGCACCAACAGCCTCCTGTAACCCTTTCATCAACTGCGGGTCGGAGTCACCGTCCGAGGACGACGGCGGACCGCTTCGGCTGTCATGGTCGTGGCTCACGCAATAGTGATAGTGGCAGTGACGGTCGGATGCAACTCAAGGCTAAAACACCAAAGACACGACAGGGATACTTGCCCGGACCGAATGGGCAACAGAGATTTCAACTGTGATTGGTGAACGGCTTGGG
>JANYBF010000459.1 GCA_025360895.1 Verrucomicrobiota bacterium | reverse complement strand
TTACAAAACTTTGTCGCATATGCGACAAAGTTTTGCGTTGAGGATTTTCACCCTCCGGCCATTATTTCACGATGAAGCCCAAGACTGAGGAATTTCTGAACCTCCTGCTTTGGTCGGCCGACAAGCTCGCGCGCCCGACTTTTCACAACCTGACCGGTTCCTACGAAAGCTGGGCCTACCGCAATGGCCTCCTGCGCCAGGTCGCCACCTTGGAGCAACAACAACTCTTGGAGCGCGACGCCAGTTCCCCGGATGACCGGCTCTATCGGCTGTCGGCGCAGGGGCGGTTGCACGTCCTGGGCGGGCGCGACCCGGAGGAACGCTGGGCGCGGCTTTGGGATGGCCAATGGCGGCTGGTGCTCTTCGACGTGCCCACAGGGCAAAATTCCCAGCGCGAACGGCTGCGCCGCTACCTGCGCGCCAAAGGCTTCGGTTACGTGCAAAACAGCGTGTGGATCACGCCCGATCCGCTGGTGGAGGAACGGCAGATTCTCGGCGGCGGAAAGATCAATGTGGAATCGCTCCTCCTGCTGGAGGCGCGGCCGTGCGCGGGCGAATCGGACGCGGAAATCGTCGCGGGCGCGTGGGACTTCGAGCGCATCAACCGCCGCTATGCCCGGCATCTGAAAATCCTCGGTGAGCGACCGGGCGGTGCGCTGCGGAATGACACGACGGCGAAGGCGTTGCTGCGCTGGGCGGCGACGGAGCGCGAGGCGTGGCTGGAAGCGGTGACGCACGATCCGCTGCTGCCGGGCCGGATTCAGCCGGCCGATTATCTGGGGCAACAGGCCTGGCGGCGGCGGGTGGAAGTGCTCCAGGCCGCCAGCCGGCAACTGCGCACGTTCAAACCCGAATAGCTGCCCTGCGAACTTTTGTTGCATATGCAACAAAAGTTCGTCATTGGCGTGGGTGAGGATAAAGAGCCGCAACCGCGTTGCGGTTGGAAATGATTTGCGGACGTTGACCCAGGGTAGCTCGTGCCTGCGCAACCCTTGCACATTGAACACCGTTGCTGGGCTTTGGGACACAGCCCCGTTAGGACTGAACCGAGGACAATGCACAACATCCGATCACTCAAAAACCCACGTGCGCTTGCATCACGGACTTTGAAAACTTCATATTCTTGGCGTCCGTTTGGGAATCCATGTTGGCAAGAACGCCCGCCATCGCAGTTTCCAAATAAGGTCCAAGTGTGATCTTATCCAAAATGTGGATCTTCCACTCGATGATACGAGTGTTGTTGATTCCCGTCAGACGGGGAAGCGTCGTGGGCAAATCGAAAGCGCGCTTGTATTGTTTGCCTTCGTTAACAAGAGCCACCAAAAGTTCAGACGGAAGCCTTGTGTGAGCGAGTTGCCAGCCGGCGATGATCCCGCCGTTCTCCAAATACACGGCTGCAGTTCTTGAGATTTCGTCGTGGCCGATTTTGACTTCAACATTGTTCCCACGTTCATCGCGAATGGCGAGGTCGTTGCCTTCCATTCTCGCTCTGTATGAATGTGGCACGACGTCCGGCTGCTCCCCATTTCCGCCTTCGAATGGATTGAAGAGGTTGGGTGTCTCCACAACGTCAAAAACGTGTTTCCATTCAGCGAGACTTGTTCGCCTCAATTGTTCTTGAGCGAGTTGCGTTTCACGCTCTGCCCGTGTTCTCTTTTGTTCCCCAGCAATCCGTTCGGTTCGTTCGTTATCAATTTTCCTGTTCAGTCTAAGAACAAGAAATATCAACGCGCAGACCCCGATTAGGATGAGGGTTATTGCCATATCTGCTCGTGAAATTGCATTCCTATTTGAAAAGTTTTTCCACCTTCGCCTTTACGCTTTCATCCATCTTGATGAGTGGCGGCCAGGCGCGTTTGAAACCTTCGCCCGGAATTTTCTTCGTCGCATCAATGCCGAGTTTGCTGCCGATGGCGATTTCGCTGGTGGCATGGTCGAGCACGTCGGACGGGCCTTTGGTGAAGATGCTGTCGCGTTGCGGGTCGGTGTTTCCGGGGAGATGGAACAGCACTTCGCTGGTGTTATGCACGTTCACTTCGGCGTCCACCACGATGAACATGTATTTATCTGCCCCATGCCCCAGAGGCCGTGCATGATCTTGTAGGCCTGCATCGGGTAAGGTCTTGCAGATGCTCACGAAGAAGAGCCTCACGCTGAAAAACGTCGGCGTAAATACAATACTTGATCACGGCAGCGATCCATGTTCGGGGAACGCCGCCCCCACCGGCGGCAACGTTCGACGGTGGTTGGCGGCTTTCCCGGTCTGGATATGAAATCGCCAGGCGAGCCCGAGCGCCGCGGCCCCCAGCCCGCCGGCCAGACCGAACCAGATGCCCACCGCGCCGCGCCCACCGGGGAACGCCAGCGCCGCGCCCACCGGCACGGCGAACACCCAATACGCCAGCACGGCAATCACCGCCGGCACCCGCACATCGCCCAAGCCTCGCAGGGCGGAGATGGAAACCACCTGAATGCCGTCGGCCATCTGAAACACGGCCGCCACGATGAGCAGTTGTGCTGTCAGACTCACAACGGTCGGTGAGGTGATGAACAGGCCGGCGATTGGTCGGCCCGCGAGCATGAGCACCAAGCCAAACACCCCCATCATCCCGGCGGCGAGACTGACGCCACCAAAACCGATGCGGCGCATCCGACCATATTGCGCCGCGCCGTAGGCGTGACCGACCCGGATGCACACCGCCGTGCCAACGCCCAGCGCACACATGAACGTCAAGGCCGCGCAGGTGATCGCAATTTGATGCGCGGCGATGGCGTCCGCGCTGATCCAACCCATCATGATCGCCGCAAACGCGAACGCACTAACCTCGAAGAAGTGTTGGATTGCCACCGGCCAACCAAGGCTGAGCAGTTGCCGAAAGCGTTCCCAGCTCAAGGCCGCCGGCCAGCGCACCGGTTGAAAAGCCCGCAAGACCGGCGCGCGCACAACGTAGCCCAGGATTACGAGCGCCATCACCACGCGAGCGATCACCGTCGCCCAACCCGCGCCGGTTAATCCCATCGCCGGTGCGCCCCAGTGACCGAAAATCAAAACCCAATTCAGCAGCACGTTCAGCAGCACGCCGCCGAGCAGGATGAACGTCGGCACCCAGGGATGTTTCAGCGCTTCACTGAATTGTTTGCAGCCGTGCCCCACCAGAGCCGGCAAGAGTGACGCGCCGAACAACAGCAAAAACTTGCCCGCCGCCGCCACCACTTCCGGCGGTTGACCCAGCCGATTGAGAAACGGATGCAAAGCAAACATCGAGAGGGCCGCGAGTAATCCCATCGCGACCGACACGATCAAGCCATGCCGAAATACTTCGCCCGCTTCATCCGGTCGGCGCGCGCCAAAGGCCTGGGAAGTCAGCACCGCGATGGATGACAAGAGCCCCAAGCCAAACACCAACGGCAGGTGCGCGACCGCGCTAACAAAGGCCGCCGCCGCCAGCGGCACCACCCCGACTCGTCCCACCATGATGGTGTCTGCCAGGCCTATCAACATCTGACCGACCATGCCCGCCATGATGGGCAAAGCCAGCGCCAGGGTAGGTCGGCTTTCACGCCGCCAGAGGCGAAAGTTTTGGCGAAAGTGCAAGCGCATGAAAATTTTAAGAGTTCGTCGCGCAATGCGGGTTATTCCGATGGCGGGCAGGCTTTTGGTTGCGCGGTCGCAGTTTCAAGTTCTGGCTTGGTCTTGGTCGTGGCGCCGCGCAACACCAGCACGACCGCTGCAATGATCAGCCCGCCCGCCATCAGCACCTCGCGCGAGAACGGCTCGCGCCCGATCGTGCAACCCAGCAGTACCGCGATGAGTGGATTCACATACGCGTAAGTCGCCACACGCGCCGGCGTGGTTGCGTGCAGCAACCAAACGTAAGCTGTGTACGCGATGATCGAACCCGCCACCATCAAATACAACCAGGCCCCGAACGAAAGCATCGTCACTTGCGCAAACGAAAAATTTCCCCACTCGCCCACCGCCACCGACAAGCCAAGCAACATGGCGCCACCGGCAATCATCTGGATCGCCACGGCCAGAAACGGCCCGTCTGGTTTGTTCGCGCTGCGATTAAACACCGATCCGAACGACCAACCGATGGAGGCTGACAGCACGGCAACCACGCCCCAGCCGTACGTCGAACCCGCGCCGTTCGGATGGCCGCCCGCCAGCAGTGCGACCCCTGTAAAACCCACCGCCAGCCCGAGCAGGACGAGCGGCGTGGGTCGCACGCCGTGCGGTCGCAACCAGTCGAACAACACCATCCACACCGGCGTCAACCCAATCAGCAGCGCCGCGACGCTCGAGGAAATCGTCTGTTCTGCCCACGTGACCCCACCGTTGCCTATCGTCAACATCAAGCCGCCCGCGATTACCGCATCGCGCCACTGGCGCCGCGTTGGCCACCCGGCGCCGCGCGCCCGGGCAAACGCAAACAACAACAGACCGGCGACCAGGTTGCGCGTGCCCGCCATCAGGAACGGCGGAATTGATTCCACTGCGTAACGGATGGCCAGGTACGTCGAGCCCCAGATCAGGTACACGGCGGCGAACGCCGTGATCACGAGCCAGAGCGGCGGGAACCTGCTTGCGTTGGTTGTTGCAGTTTTCATGTTTGATGGGACCGGCAATCCGGCGCCGCGCGGGCAAACAAAAACCCACCGCCGGTGGCCGGCGATGGGTTTTGAAAATCCTTTAACTCGACTAAGGGTTCAACCTTCCAGCGCCGGACGCCATGCCGACGTTGCGCAGCCACGAAGCGCGCTTCGGCATCCGATTTAGTTTGGCAATGACAGGTTTCATCGAATTTAAGACGTGAGGACTTTAACGCATCTCCGAAACCGTTCAAAGACTAATCTTGTTGACGCCGGTTCGAGGCTTCCCTGTGGTGTGGCCACGCGTGCGGCAAAAATTTTCATGTCTCCGCACAGCCGCGGCTTTCCAAACCGGCGCTCAGTGCGGGTGGCGGTGGAAGAGGATGTGCGGTTTTTCCAACCCATGCGCGAGCATCAGCGGTTCATCGTCGAGCACAACCCGGGTAAGTCCATCGGCCACGATCACGCCGCGATCCAGCACGATGACGCGCCGGCAAAGTTCGACGACCAGTTCCAAGTCATGCGTGGCAATGACTTTTGTCGCCGGGATTTGCCGCAGCAGCGCCTTGAATTCGCGGCGCCCGCGCGGATCGAGGTCGCTGGTGGGTTCATCAAATACCAGGATGCTCGGCTCGCAGGCCAGCACCCCGGCGAGGCAAACGCGGCGTTTCTCCCCGTGGCTCAGGTGGTGCGGGGTCCGCTGGTCAAAATCCGGCAGGCCGACTTGCACCAACGCCCGTTGCACGCGGTGCTTCACCTCGGACCCAACCAAGCCCAACTGCTGCGGACCAAACGCCACATCCTCCGCGACCGTCGGGCAGAAGAGTTGATCGTCCGGGTCCTGAAAGACGAGCCCGACTTGGCGGCGAATGGCTTCGAGATTGGCCCGGGAAAGCAGCGCGCCATTCACCCGCACCGTTCCATTCGCGCCGGGTTCGTCGGGGAGAATCCCATTGAGATGCAGGAGCAAGGTGGATTTGCCGGAGCCGTTCGGGCCGAGGAGGCCGACACATTCGCCGGGTTCAATCCGAAAGCTCACGCCCCCCAAAGCCTCGGTGCCGTCATGATAACGGTAGCGGAGATTTTGCACTTCGATGGCCGGGGGCGGATTCATCGGGGCGAAGGCAAGGCAACCTCGTGTCGGGGCATGCTGCCAAAAAAACCCAACCGCCAGGGCCCGGCCCGACGGGGGTTGAAGGCCGGCGGTTTGCGGTTGGATGTTTTCATCCTCGTCATTTCAATCCCCGGGCGCACATGGCGGCATAAATCCGCTCCGCCCGTTCCGAAGCCCGAATAAAAAGCTGTCCGGCCACGCCCGCCAGCACGGGCCATTGCCAACGCCGCCGCGCGGTGAAAGTGCGGCCCGCCCGGGCGCGGCGCATGCGTTCGGCCTCCTCGACCAGGACGAACAGATAGCGATGCATCAGGGCAAGGGTGGTGATGAGCAAGGTGGGAACGCGGACCCGCCGCAACACGCGGAGCACCTCGCTAAAGGGGGTGGTGTTCGACACGAGCAGGACGGTGAGCAGACAAAGAACACTCCGCGCCACCAGCCAGCACCAGTGGGCGCGATATGCGGGTTGGAAGGCGTTGACGAGGGTTACACCGAGCACGAAGGGGGCGAGCAGCAGGAGGCGCTGCAACAGGAACAGCAGTGGAAGGCGGCTGAGCAATACTACCAATCCGAGGATCGCGGTCGCGCACCAGAGCCAGACGGTCGCGGGTGCCGGAAGCATCACGGTCAGCGTGATGATCACCAAACCGCCGCCGAGCTTGAGTTCAGCCGGCGTCCGCTGGATGACGGTATTCAGCCGGCCGTGGTGGGGTTCCAGTAAGTGGAGTTTCATGGCGGGGCGGAGGTCGCAGACGGATGCTCCGTCCGCTTTGGAACGAGGACGCAGGCAAGCAACAACGCCAACGCAAAGACAATCAAACAACCCACGGCTCCGGCAACCGCCGTCGCGAGCGCCGCAGAGTGAATACCGGGAAATGAGTATTCGGGCGCGAGCACCGGTAGCATCGGCGGCGTGGCAGCCAGCGCGAAACCCAGCTTCTCCGCGACCACCGCCAAACCATCGGGCCACGGACATGCCAGCGGAGCAACGAACAGGGCAAGCCCCACCGCCGCCAGGAGGCCAAAAAATGCGAACTCACCCCAGCGGGTGTGCGGCTCCGCCGACGGACCAGTTTGCATCAATTCGGGGCGGGTCCGCTGGATGGCCGCAAAGACCAAGGCGCTGATCAAACCTTCCCCCAGTCCAATCAGCAAATGGACACCGACCATGGCCGTGAATGCGGATTTCCAATCCACTTTGCCGGACCACGCGAGTTGGGCGGCGCAACCGGCCGCCGCCAGCACAGTGGAAAGCCAGGCAGCGAAGGCCACTGCGGTGATTCGTCCGCGCGTACCGCGCAACAGGGCCGCGACACAGCGAAAGATAACCCACCCGCCACCGGCGCCCAGGATGGCCATGTTAAAGATATTCGCGCCGAGGGCGAGTACCCCACCATCCTGAAAGAGAAAGCATTGGACAATCAACACCGTGGTCACCACCACGACCGCCGCACTCGGTCCGAGCAGGGCCGCCACGAGGACGCCGCCGATTAAATGGCCCGACGTTCCGGCTACGACGGGAAAGTTGAGCATCTGGGCCGCGAATAAAAACGCTGCCGCCAACCCCAGCATAGGAATCTTCCGCGCGGGGAACGTGTGGTGAACCCGGTTTAACGCCAGACCAACGCCAATGGCGGACAGGGTCGCGGTGACCACCACCGTTTTGCCGTCAATGAATCCGTCGGGTATATGCATGATTGGGTCAACCGATTGCGCTACCGACGCGCTATCCATTATGGCAAACGAACCTGCCCTTGCATCAGCTTTGGAAGCCAAGTAAATCTACATCACATCTTCGCAACACCGCACAAGACCGTAACAGCGGCAACCAATCTGGGTCAAGTGCGGCCCGGTCGGGCCCATTGCCCCACCGCAGCGGCGAGCCCGCGCGGCGCCGGTCAGAAAAATTTTCGAGTCGTTCGTTTTCGCTTTGAGTTCCCGCAACCGGGCCCGGCAAAAGCCGGAGTGGCGAGCATCGCTCGGCTCAGACTTCCCGGCGCTGAGGCCGGGCAATGCTCGGTGCTCCCACTGCCGGAGTTCTGGTTGCGTGGCGTGACTCCCTGGCTAAACTCTTTTCAAACCATGAGTCAAACTTCCGATACACGATGCCAGTGGAAGGCGCGCAGTCGCTGCCTCGTCTTCGCCCTCGCCGCCTCGTCCATTGCCTGCCTGCTTGTGGATTTTTACAAGCTTTGCCCGATGAGCTTTTTCACGCCGTTCATTTTCCTGCCCGCGTTCGTGACCCTTTGCGCGCTGGCCGTAATGGATCGCCGGCACGGCGACGGGTATGTCTGGCGGGCCGTTTGGATCGGGATGCTCGGCGGCTTGCTCGCGGCGGTCGCGTACGACGTGTTCCGGCTGCCGTTCGTCTTTGCGAAAGAGTGGGGCATAGATGCAATCGTTCCGCCAATGAAACTGTTCAAAGTTTTCCCGCGCTTTGGCGCCATGGTGCTGGGGCAGCCCATTGAGCAATCCAGTTATTCCCCTGCCACTCAAGTCATCGGCTGGATCTACCACTTCAGCAATGGCGCAACCTTTGGCGTGATGTATCTCGCGCTCATCGGCGACGCCCGGCGAAGGAACTGGGCTTGGGCGGTGCTGTTCGCGTTAACTCTGGAACTCGGAATGTTGTTCACGCCCTACCCCACCATATTTAGCATACCGGTATCCGCGCGCTTCGTGATTGTGACCATCGCGGCACATGCCATCTTCGGTGTCGGCTTGGGCTGGGCGACTCGCTGGCTTTCATTGCGCGTGCAACCCATTTGAATTGGCCGGGTGGCACATGATCAATGACGACCTGCCCTACGGCTTCTTGCCTCGCGCGACCCGTTTGAGCAACTCGCCAACCGATTCTCTGATTTTCGGCTCGGCCCCAACTTCCAGGTAACTCGACCGCGCGCGCCACGTTGTATAACCGCCAAGTTCAAACTGATCTGGCGGCGGCAGGTAGCCGTTGCAGCCGTTTGCCAGTTCCATGACCATCGTCAGCGCAAACGGACTGGCCTGCTTGATCGCCAGTCCGGTACTGCCGTAGGTTTCACACGGCGTCGTGGCGATGGCGAAGTCCCCAATGCGCAGAGCCTGCAACTTGATCTCTTTCTTCGCGGGCCAGTCGGCCATTTTCACCGTCTCCCGCGCATAATTTTCTTCCCAGTTGCGTGTCGGACGGTCACCCACGCTCTTCGCCAGATAATCGCGAGCCACAGTCGCGTCTGCGAGCGAGGGCCGGCGCACTTTGAACGAACACTTTTGTTCAGCCATCGCCAGCGGCACCCAGTCCCGATAACGCGCCGCTTTCAACGCCACGAGTGCCGCATCCGCCACCGCCCGGGCGACCATGAAGCGGTCGTGCTTCCAGTTGGGCTGGGTGAAATCAACGCAATTGGCATCCCCGCTCGTGCCATTGCTCATGAGCGCGACAAACGGTTTACCTTCCGCCACGCCGAGTTCCTTCGCCATGACTCGGCAGAACTCGCCGAAATAATCCGCCGACAATCCAGCCTCGGAAACACCCGCGTAATGCGTGGAATAATTCGCCAACAAACCCAGCGGTTTGCCGTCCACGGTCTGGACCGCGAGCACCGTGACGGCAGTGTCCACGGGGCCGGTCGGGCGAATCTTGTTCGTGTTCGCACAGCCAGGATTCATCATGGCGATGTTCGTGGCCTGGCCGGTGAACGCGGCCGGCGGATTCTGCGCCGTGCCCGGCTGCATGATCCAGCGCCGGCAATGGACGAACTGCGCACAGTCACCTTTCCCCCACCCCACCCGCGCCGGCACGCGATTGCGCCACGCCTCGATGATGGCTCCGGCGAGGCGCGGGATCAGAAATTCCACGTAGCCCGGCTCCGCATCGTTCCCGTGGCAACTGTAAGCTGCCGGCGCGGTGTGCGTGTGCGTCGCGGCAATCAACATGCGCTCGACTGGAATTCCCGTAACCCGCTGGGCGACCGCCTTGGCCGCGTCCATCGTCTCGCGGTCCACCATGCAACTGTCCACCACCGCAATCGCGATTTGAGTCCGCCCATCGTCCAGCACCAGCGCGCGAACATTGAGCGGATCGAGGGCCTTGTGTGCGACCGTGAGCGTGAGGTTGCCGGCGGTGTGGATTGGAAAGTTCGTCGGTGTGATGTCCACCAGTGCCACGCCGGCGCGGAAAATGGCCGGGGCCGCATGGCAGGATGGAGCGCCAATCATTATTTCGGCGAGCAAGGAAAGGCAGGTCGCGAATGCCAACCATCGCCAGCTCGTCCTCCTCCTTATCGTCCTCGTCCCCGAAATTCCCAACCAAGTCGGGGACGAAGGCGAGAACGAGGACGAGTGGCAGGCATGCTTTTTTATGCAGGTTCCAAGTCTTCTTTCAACATTCGACATCCGGTATTCGGATTTCATTTTCATTCGCCTTTCAAACACGCCAGCAAATCGGCCAGCTCCTGCTGACTCATCGCGGCTTCCAAGCCCTCGGGCATCAACGACAGTTGACTCACGGTCAGCCGGATGATGCCGGAGCGCGGGATGGTTTCCTCAATACCTTGCGCCTGACGCAGCGTGACGCTCGCCGGGGATTCGCCGATAATCAGACCGATCAGTTCGCGGCCACCCTTGCACTCGATCTTGCAGGCGTTGAAGCCGGCGACGACCTCGTAGTTCGGATGGACGATGTGCAGGAGAATGCTCTCCTTCGGTTGATTGCGAATGCCGAACAGGTCCGGGCCCACGTTGTGGCCTTCGCGGTCAAGCCGATGGCACGACACGCAATGAGTCGCAAACGTCTTGTGTCCGTCGGCCGCATTCCCCGTAAGTGCGAGAACCGCGCGCGCCTTTTCGTAAGCTTTCATGCGATCCCCGGTTTCGGCGGCGGCGAAAAGTTGCTGGGCGCGTTCGCGGATCGCGGCGTCGCGGTGCTTGCGTAACGATTCGCGTTGCGCGCGACTGAGAACATTTCCCGGAAGCGGCTTCGCTTCGATGGCCGCCAACAACACCCGGACGTGGCGTGGCTGGGCGAGCAACGACGCGAGGACGACTCCCCGCGTGTTCGGTGGCAGCGCGTTCCAGCGCGCCGGCGTGAGGAGTTCCGTCGTTGCGACGTCACCTGGCAAACCGAGGAGCGAACGGACGGCTGCCAGTTGGAGTTCCGCCGGCTCCGTAGCAACCAGTATAGGCAGCAAGGCGTCGCTGGCCTGCGTGCTACTCGCGTTCACCAGGAAACCAATCGCTGCCTTGCGGATGGCAACGGGCTCGGCAGTCGCCGTGGCCAACCGTGCCGCCTCGACCGTGAAACCCGTCACCAATTCGACCGGCAATGCCACCGGCTTGCCGCGCAACCGCAACGACTCCGTCACGCCATCGAACACAGCAATGAGCCACGGGGCGGGCGGTGCATTCGTCGGAAAGAACAATGGCAATGTGCCGGTGTCCGCGCCAAGCACGCGACCAAGATCGGACCAAAACTCCACTGGCGCGGTGGCGTTCGTCGGCTGCGCCAGGTATCGGGCGAGTTGAAGCGCCTGCGCTTCACCCGGCTTGAGTCCACTCAGGATCGCAGCGCGCATCCAGCGGTTTGTGCCGTCGCTGACCGCGAGTCGGGCGAGAACTTCGGCCCAATTTTTGACGTGCGATTCCAGCGGTCCCAGGTCGAAGCCCAGCGCAAACCAGAACCGGGCGCGCGGATTCGGATCCGCGGCGAAAACCGGGAACAGAGCGGCGGGGAAATCAGGCACGCCCACTTGCTGTTCCGTCAGGATGCGCCAGGCATTTTCACGAATCACCGGATCACCAGCAAGCACGGATGCGCGCAAGGCTCGATCCAGGAGCGCCGAGCATCGCTCGACAGGACGAATGGAGATCTCTTCTCGTGCCGAGCGATGCTCGGGCGCTCCGTTCATTCGCACTCAGGATCGCCAGCGTGCGCAGCGCGTGCAGTCGCCGCCGCGCGTCAGCGGGTTTGGACTCGTCGGTCAATCCGCGCCAGCCTTCTGCCAGCAGGATGTCGCTGCGGCGTTTGAGCTCGGCGTCGGAGGATTTGAATTGTTTCGCGAGGAGCGGAAGCGCCTTTGGGTCGTGCCGCTCGACAAGCAGCCGTTGCGCTGTTTCCCGCTGCCACGCGTTGGGATTGCCGAGCGCTTCGACCAGTTCAGCGATGGACGCGAAATTCAAGGATTGTAGCCGCCGACGTGAGGAAGCGGATTCCGGCTTCAAACTGAACTCCGCCTCCTCACGTCGGCGGCTACGAGTTTTAGGATCGTCTCCCGTCACCCGCCAAATGCGGCCCAAGTCACGACCGCTGACGAAGTCGGTCCGCTGGCGCACCTCGATGGGAAGGTAGTCCGGATGCTCGATGGTCTTGCGATACATATCGCAAACATAAAGGGCGCCGTCCGGACCGGTCGCGAGAAAGACCGGGCGAAACCAGTTGTCGGGTGAGGCCAGGAATTCGCGCCCTTCATTCGCCATGCGCGAGGCAAAAGTTGGCCCGACCGGCGTGAGTTTGTCGCGATGAACCAGATTCGCCGTTGGATCACACGCGAAAGCATCGCCGCGATACTCAGCCGGCAAGGCGTCGCCGCGGTAGATGTGGACGGAACAGGCGGCCGTAAATGTAACCACATGCGAGTCGGCGGTGGTGAGATAGTCGCTGATCGGATACAGGCGCGCGGCGAAGTTTTGATTCGCGCCACCGAGGAGATCGGTGACCATGGCTTCCGGCACGTTCTGCACACTCTCGGCCAATGCGAAGTTTGGGTTGCGGGCGAGGTAGCGCGGCGCAATGACCGTGTGCTGAAGATGCACGCGGTTCATGCAGTGGAAACGATTCCCCGCATCGTCGAACGTCTGCCCGAACTGCCCGCGCCCGCCGACCGGTTCGATCTCGAGCGTGAACGGATTGAAACGCGCGTCGGTGCCGATCTCGACGGCGGGCCGTTCGGGATGTTCCGGCGAAGTGATCTTGCTCGGGCACGTCAATCCGCTGGTGAGGTAAATCCAACCATCCGGGCCAAGGGTCGGATGACTGACGCGCAACTGCGTCGTTGCGTTGGTGTCGAAACCCGTCAACAACACGCGCCGCTCATCAGCTCGACCATCGCCATCGGTGTCTTTCAAAAAGAGCACGTCCGGGGCACAGGTAACAATGAAGCCACCGTTCCAGGGCGTAAGACCGTTCGGGAAGGTCAAGCCGTCGGCGAACACCGTCCGCTGATCCATGCGCCCGTCGCCATCCGTGTCGTCCAGACGGGCGATGACGCCGGCGGGCGGCTGGCCGGGGCCGGGACCGGTGGGATAACCGCGATTCTCGGCGACAAACAAACGGCCTTCCGCATCCCACGCCACCGCACACGGCTGAAAGACGAGCGGCTCCGCCGCCACGAATTCGACGCGCAGACCGGGATCATGCTGAAACGCCGCGAGCGAGCGGTCCGGAGTCGAGGGACTTTCAAAGGCGCGGCCGGATAGGGCAACTCCGGCGAGCGCGGCAATTACGCTAAAGCGCCCGAGCCAGCGCAGCACAGCGCGCCAGCAGGGTCGGTAGGCATTTTGTTGCGACCAGGCGCGGAAGATGGGAGTTTGCATTCGGTTTCCGGAGCGCGCGAAAACTAAACTGCCGGTCAGAGAGCAGCGAGAATATTTTTACCGGCGGATGCAAGGATTGCGTTGCTCGGCACGGTTGGGTCGCCAGCCGTCAATCAGACGCCAAACTTTGAATAGAGGGTCATCCATACGGACGCACTGTAGGCGCGGGTCCGGCAGGCCTGACTTGCGGCCCGCCACTCCGAACTGGACGCGCACCGGGGATTGCCCTAGGATGCGCCCGTGCCGCATCCAGCAAAAAGCACTTTACCCATTGCCTCTTCCAAAACGGGCATCCCGTTTGAAGAGGCGTTGCAGAAGCTCGAAACTCTCGTCGAGGCGATGGAATCGGGCGATTTACCGCTGGAAACTTTGCTGACCCGTTACGAAGAGGGCGTGAAGTTGACAAAGATTTGCCAGGATAAACTGGCCGAAGCGGAATTAAGGATTCAACAATTGGAAAAGACCGCTGGTGGCGAATTACGATTAAAACCGCTGGCAGCCGAGCTGGTAGAAGAATGAATATGAACCGATACTTGGACATGGTGGATGGGCCGGAGCATGTGAAAAAACTGACGCCGCCGCAGTTGGAAACGCTGGCCGTCGAGATCCGGCAGGAACTTATCAACGGCCTCGCCAAGAGCGGCGGCCATCTCGGCCCCAACCTCGGCGTCGTGGAACTCACCATCGCGCTGCACCACGTTTTCAGCACGCCCAAGGATAAATTCGTCTGGGATGTGAGCCATCAGGTTTACGTTCATAAAATTCTCACGGGCCGCAAAGATCGCTTTCACACCATCCGCCAGACCGGCGGCCTCAACGGTTTCGCATTGCGCACCGAGAGCCCGCACGATTGTTTCGGCGCCGGGCACGCGGGCACGGCCCTGTCGGCCGCGCTTGGGATGGCGGCCGCCCGCGACAAAAAGGGGACGGATGAAAACGTCGTCTGCATCTTCGGCGACGCCGCATTGACCAATGGCATTTCGTTCGAGGCGTTGAACAATATTTCGCACACGACCAAGAAATTCATCGGCATCCTCAACGACAACGAGTGGAGCATCGCCAAAAACGTCGGCGCGATTTCCGGTTATCTCAACAAGCTCATCACGAATCCGTCCTACAACAAGCTGGCGCGGGAATTTCAAAATTTCTTAAAGCGCCTGCCCAAGGGCGACCTTGCGTTGAAGCTCGCCCACAAGGCCGAGGAAGGTTTCAAAGGCGCGCTCGCGGAGGTCAGTCTGCGAAAGAATGATTACTCGGTTGAAGACGAAGGGCGGGGTGGTTTCGGCAGCGCCATTTTGTTCGAGGAAATGGGCGTGCGCTATCTCGGGCCGATTGACGGCCACGATTTACCCCTGCTGATCAGCACTCTGGAGTTTGCCAGAACCTGCGATCATCCCATCGTCATCCACATTCTGACGCGCAAAGGCAAGGGCTACGAAGCAGCCCTCAAGTCGCCGGAAAAATTCCATGGGCTCGGACCGTATGACGTGAAGACCGGCGAAACCCCGGCGACCAAGCCCGGCACGCCGCCAAATTATCAGGACGTGTTCGGTCAGACGATGGTGAAGCTTTGCCGGCAGAACAACACCATCGTGGGCATCACCGCCGCGATGCCCAGCGGCACGGGTTTAAAGCATTTGGAGAAAGCGATGCCGGAACGTTACATTGACGTGGGGATTGCCGAGGAACACGGCGTGATTTTTGCCGCCGGCATGGCGACGATGGGTTATCACCCGGTGGTCGCCATTTATTCCACATTCCTCCAACGCGCCTACGACTGTATTCATCACGACGTTTGTTTGCAGGATCTGCCGGTGATTTTTTGCATGGATCGCGCCGGGCTTTCCGCCAATGACGGCCCCACGCATCACGGTTTGTTCGATATCTCGTACCTCCGCTGCCTCCCCAACGTCATCGCCATGGCGCCGAAGGATGAAGATGAATTGCAGGACATGATGTTTACGGCCACCCATCAGAATCATCCCACCTTCATCCGCTACCCGCGTGGGGCGGCCGAGGGTGTGCCCATCAAGGATCAACCTCAGTTGCTTGAAATCGGCAAGGCCGAGGTGCAACACCACTTCGCCAATAACGGCCAACCCAAAATCGTGCTCTTCGGTCTGGGCAACATGAATCCCATCGCACGCCAGGCGGCGGTGCAACTCGCGGCCGAGGGCTACGACGCCGCCGTCGTCAACCCGCGTTTTACCAAACCGATTGACGCCGGCACCCACGAATTTTTTGGCCGGGCCGCCGACGTGGTCGTCACGCTTGAAGATCACGTCTTGGCCGGTGGTTACGGCTCGGCCGTGCTGGAATGTTTTAGCGACAAAGCCGTCCCCACGCCCGTGGTGCGCATCGGCTGGCCGGATCGTTTTATCGAACACGCCACCACCCAGGATGAACTCCGCCACAAATACGGTCTGACCGTGGAAAATACGGTGGCCCGCGTGAAGGCTCAGTTCAGCGAAGTTCCCGCCGTCGCCCGTTTGACCGAAGCGGCCGAGGCCTCCTGAATCCGGGCCCATGGTGGTTGGCATCAGCGGATCCCTTCCCCGTAATGACCAACGGCTTGGG
>JANYBF010000439.1 GCA_025360895.1 Verrucomicrobiota bacterium | reverse complement strand
GAACGCGCCCGCACCGACGGGGAGGCGGTTGTCGAGCGTGAAGAACGCCGGCTGGTTGGTTGCCTTCTACACCGAGAAGATCGTCTGCCACTGGGAGTTGTTCTTGAAATATTGCGGGCCGAAATTCAACAACACCGGCTGATTATTCCATCGGAGAAAGCTGGGGTCGCTGAAATAATTCGTCTGCACGTACCGCATGGTTTGCTGGGCATGGGCAATGGCGTTGGCGGCGGTGATGAACCCGCCGTTGATTTCCTGCTGAATGGTCTGGTCCTCGTAACAGAGGGAAAACTTGAGGCTGGCTTTGCGGGTGAAAGCCAACAATGCGACCGTGCCCTGGTTGTTGCTGCCGTAATCAAGGTAATCGTCCCTGCCGTACCAATCCACGATCACACCGTCAATCCCGGCGAGTTTCATCAGGAGGACGTGATATTCGAGGACGACCGGATCGGCGGAATCGTAGGGGCCGATGAGCGGATAATACCAGGAAGCGATCGCGCGTTCACCCGAGCCGTTGACGACATCCGGCTGGAAATGGTTCATGGTCCAGTGCCAGCCCCAACTGTCGCTATACGGCCGGGCGACAAACCATGGCATGTAATGAACCATCACCGGTTTCGCCGCCGCCGCCGTTGGAAGCGGTTCCAGGAAAACCAACCCCGCGATCAACACAAACCAATGGATTCGCATTAACTGCATGTGATAAAATCATCACCCGGAGTCGGCTGGCCGTGTGCACTCGGAATCATCCCAGTCTGAAACCGGCCCGGTTGCAGTCGCCATTCGTTGGTGACACTCAAAGTCCCGCGTCGTCGGATTATCCGGGCCCGCCGATCACTGCTGCTGGACCCGCAAAAAACCACTATTGCCATCTGGCATAATAACGGTGGTGGTGGTCGAAGCGCCGTCCGAAGGAATGTCGGTTATCAAGGGGGCGAAGGCGGTGGACAAGTCCGCTGTTTGCTGAATTGTGTAGGTTTTTCCGGGCGACGACTTCCACGTCAGCATGAACTCGTGCGTGCTGGGATCGTAGGAAGGCGCGGTGATGAGCGGGCCCGGAGCGCCAGTGAGGCGCAGATTTTCCCAAGCGATCGTATAGCCGGAAGTATAACTGCTCGGGTCGAGCTGGAGGTGAAGGTGGGTCAAAGTCGCTAGGTTCAAACCAGCCACCGATCCGGCGGCTACGATACTGTTCGGTTGATTCAGCGGCTTGGTCAGCACATGGTGGCCGTTGTTTTGGCCATACCATGCAAAAATATAATCTGTGCCGTCGCCGTCGATGAGTTCCACAATCGGTCCCAATTTCCCTGCCTGCGGGGCGCTGCTGCTCAGAGTGACGGTTAACTCGATGGTCTTTTCGCCCGATCCATCAACGGGATTGTATTTGTAGTTGCTGCCGTAGTTTGTGGCCGTAATTGAGTAGGCGGTCGGGCCGGAATCAATCGTCGCCGAAATCCAACTCCCGTACAAAGCCCCCGAGGTGAAATCGTCAAACGAGTTAATCGTGGTATCGGCTGATGCCGGATTGACCATTACCAAGCTACTGGCCAAGGTGATCACGCTGCTAATCCACTTTGCGTACTGTTTCATAAATTCGTGCGTCTAATCCTGAACGAATTCAGCCTGTAAGTATAGTTCAAACCCCGGTCAACCGCGTCGCTTCATGAGTGCTTTTGACATCATTTGGATTGGGAGGCAGGCGCGACTCCGCAGCGACCGGCTTTGAAATCCAACCCGATGGACTTAATTCGCAGGGTGACACTAGCACACTGTCCAGGCCCTACTTGATTTCTTCGGCCGCTGATTTCAAGCTTTGCTATCAAATCATTCCTTTGACTATGCTTTGCTCATGTTAGCCCGCGTCTGTTCTGCCGCTGTCAACGGCATTGAAGCTTATCCCGTCGAGGTTGAGGTCAATGCCGGTTATGGCGAGACGATCATTGTCATCGTGGGTTTGCCGGATGCCGCGGTGAAGGAATCCCGCGACCGGGTAACGACCGCGATGACCAATTCTGGCTTCAAGTTTTCCTACGGCCGCACCACCATCAATCTCGCACCCGCCGACGTCAAAAAGGAAGGCCCCAGCTTCGATCTGCCCATCGCGCTCGGCATGTTGGCGGCCAGCGAACAAATCGAAACCGATCAACTCGATAACTTCATCGCAGTGGGCGAACTCGCGCTCACCGGCGCGGTGCGGTCGTGCAAGGGTGTTCTGGCCGTGGCGCTCCGCGCCAAGGCGGACGGCAAAATCGGCGTGCTCGTGCCGGCCGAAAATGCGGCAGAGGCGGCCGTCGTGGACGGCTTGCAAGTCATCCCCGTGCAAAACCTCCGCGAGGCGGCGAGTTTTCTGGAAGGGGAAATTCGCATCACGCCGACCAAGGTGGATGTGGCCAAACTGTTCAATCAACCGCTGGAGGACGACGCGGATTTTGCCGAGGTCAAGGGGCAGGAATCCGTGAAGCGGGCATTGGAAATTGCTGCGGCGGGCGGCCACAATGTTCTGCTCATCGGTCCCCCCGGCACCGGCAAGTCCATGCTCGCCAAGCGGCTGGGCTCCATCCTGCCGCCGCTGACCCTCGCGGAGGCGTTGGAAACCACGAAGATTCACAGCATCGTTGGCCTGCTGCCGGCGGGCGTGGGTTTGGTGACGCGCCGTCCTTTTCGCGCGCCGCATCATACCGCCAGCGATGCCGGCTTGCTCGGCGGCAACATTAATCCCACGCCCGGCGAGATTTCGCTCGCGCACCATGGCGTGTTGTTTCTCGACGAATTGCCGGAGTTCAAGCGCAGCGTGCTGGAGACAATGCGACAGCCGCTCGAAGATGGCAAAGTCACCATCTCGCGCGCCGCGGGCACGATGACCTTTCCGTCGCAGTTCATGCTCGTGGCGGCGATGAACCCGACGCCCGATGGCAAGATGCCGCACGAGAGCAAATCATCACCGCGGGAGATCCAAAATTATCTGGGTCGCATCTCCGGACCGTTGCTCGATCGGATTGATTTGCACGTCGAAGTGCCGCCGGTGAAGTTTCGCGAAATCGCCGGCGAACGGACGGGCGAAACCTCGGCGGAAATTCGGGAACGCGTAGTCGCCGCCCGGCAACGGCAGCAGCAGCGTTTCGCGCACAAGCCCAAGATCACCTGCAATGCGCGGATGGGCACCAAGGAAATCAAGGAGTTCTGCGCGTTGGACGAAACCACGACAGAGTTGCTCAAGAATGCAATGACGGACTACAACCTCAGCGCCCGGGCCTATGATCGAATCTTGAAAGTGGCACGAACAATTGCTGACCTGGCGGCGGCGGACACCGTCAGCAGCGATCATATCTCGGAGGCGATTCAACTGCGTTCGTTGGACCGGCAGTTGTGGGGTTAGCGCCCCTCCCTGGCTCTACCTGGATTTAGTTCGAGCCTGGCTTGTTGCCCGGCGGATTATTCTTCAACCGCTGTTCGGCAAAGAAGCTTTGCAGCAACGCGCGACATTCCTCGAGCCGGACACCCGCCGTTATTTCGCAACGATGGTTCAGCGTGGGAAACTGGAGCAGGTTCAACGCACCGCCCGCCGCTCCGCCCTTGGGATCGCTGGCACCGAAGACGACGCGCGCCAGCCGCGTGTGGACCACCGCTCCGGCGCACATTGGACATGGCTCCTTCGTGACATAGAGCGTGCAATCGGTGAGCCGCCAGTCGCCGACGGCTTCCTGCGCCTGTGTGAGTGCGAGCATTTCGGCATGCGCGGTGGCGTCCTTGAGCAGTTCCACTTGGTTCCAGGCCCGCGCGATGATTCGTCCCCCGCGTACAATGACCGCGCCCACGGGCACTTCCTCCGCCGCGTAGGCGCGGGTGGCCTGCCGCAACGCCTCGCCCATGAAATGCGCGTCGCTGTGCAGGTCAATGATCGGCTCTTCCATGCGCGCGACATTAGCGAAAAGGAAAACATCCAACAACCAACATCGAACGCTCAACCTCCAATTCTTGGACGTGTTGGCCGCGCCATTCGATGTTCAATGTTGGGCGTTCGATGTTCGATGTTCCCAATAAAACAGCTTTTCGGCGCGGAACAACCGACCAGCGGTGGGAGCGAGGTGATGAACCAAGTCAGTGGGGAAATTTTCCGGGAGAGGGGTTGCAGCCTATCTCCGTATTGAACCGCGTCTCTGCGCTCAGCTGAACCATAAATACAGGGTCAACCCCGCCACAGCAATCCATCCTCCGTAGAGCATGAGAACGGAATTCGTGAAAGGTGCAGTGATGGCCGAGACGATGATACTCAAGACGACACTGAGAATAACCATATACCACTTCATGTGCATGAATCCCCAAACGAGCAACGCAAGCACACAGGCAGACAACACAAGGAGGGCAAAGCTGACGTAACTGCGGCCACGACTCTCAAGAAAGAATCCTGGCAGGTGACGGGCATCCAACTGACCGTCCGCCACCTTCATCCCCGGACTCGACGTGGACCAAACGATGGCGAATGTGATGATGTAAAGAATGTCCATAAGCGCCGGCTCTCCTATTTTGAAATCGGTGGGCCGTGATAAACCGGCGTAAAGACTTTCTCGATGCTCACCTCCACATCTTCAAACTGAAGTTTGAAGAAATACTCTGTCGGCCCATTCTCCTTGGCATACTTATCGAGCACCATGTTGTGCTTTCGTCCCACAGCTTTGAGGTCATCAATCAGAGCCTGAAGTTTTTCCTGCTTCGTCATATTTTTCCTTTCTGGTGGCAACGCACTTGTGGTTCAACATCTAGGTAGGCCTTAAGTTTTGCAGCCTATCTGGTTCATGGCTACGATAGTATTCTGGCCATAAGTTTCTGTCCAGCGTGGTTATAGTTTGGAAAGGCAGGTTGAATCCGTCCCGGCAAAGGCGGCACATGTTTCGTCACTCGATCTTCGCCGTTCGGCTTTCTTCCAACGTCCAGTCGTTGCGGCCGTCGGGGTGGCAATGGCAGTGCGCGGCAAAGAAGCCGCCGCGATATTGCCAGAACCACGGCCAGATGCGTTCGCGGTCGGTCTGGGGAATGTGCAGGTCGTCCAATGCAGCGCGCGGGAAGAATTGAAAGCGGCCTTCGCTCATGGGCGGCGGCAGTTGCTTCAGCTTCGGTTTCAGCTCGAACAAAAACATGAGCCAGTGCGCCTGGCCTTGAAAGCCGTGTTCGCTCACGAGGCCGGCGAGGTGGAAATCGGTTGGGACGAAGGAGAGACCAAGTTCCTCGTGCGCCTCGCGGGCAGCGCAAACGTAGGGCGATTCACCAATGTCGGTCTTGAGCTTGCCGCCGCACGGACTCCAGAAGCCGAGGTTCGGTTCCTGCGCGCGTTCGAGCAGGAGGATTTCTTCACGCTCGTTAAAACAATAGAGCAGCGTGGCGACTTTGAAAGGCAAGTTCACGCGCGCAGTGAAACAGGCGAGGCGTGGTGTGGGCAAGCCGTGAACGCCCCCGCAATTTCGTAGCCGCCGAGGTAACGAGGCGGACGGCGACAATTGTGATCCGCCTCCTCACGTCGTCGGCTACTCACTATTTCGTGCCTACGCAGTAAAGTTTGCTCCCGGTGCGGATAAAAAGGCCGCCTTGGGCGACTGCCACCGTCGAGCGCAGATCATTGTCGTCCTCGTCGCCCATTGCCGCGACATGCAACAGCTTGAACTCCGCCGCCGCCGCGACTACAAATACTTCGCCGCGAAAATTCTGGAAATAGATTTTTCCATCCGCCCCCGTGGGGGACGACTCGATCTTGACCCGCGTGCCTAGGTCACCGATCCAATCCGCCTTGCCCGTGGCCGGGTCGATCCGTGCGATGTTTTTCTTGTCCCCGTTAAGCACATAAAACCGGCCTTGATAAAACAACGGCGTGCCGACATCGCTCGACACTTCGCGGTCCTGGATGGTCCACGCCAGGCCCGAGTCATCCAAGGCGCCCTTGCTGCCCGCCTTGACCGCGAACACCGGCGAGCCTTTCGGCGCGCACGCCAGCACCACGTCCCCACCCGTCACCGGCGAGGGCACGAGCCGCCAGTGGGTGATCCGGTTGGGATTCCAACTGCCCCAACGCCAGAATTCCGCGCCGTCCGTGAGACTATGGCCGCTGATACAGTCGCCCCCGGTGATCAAAATCTCCTGACGGCCGGCATGCTCGAACGGAATCGGGGTACTGTACGCTTCATGGGATTCTTCATGCGCCTCGCTGGGGCGGATGTGCTTCCAGATTTCCTGACCGCTCTTGGGGGCCAACGCCAGCAGGTAAGAGTCGTTCGGTCCGTCCTTTCGCCCGCGGCCATGCACCGCCACATCACGTTGCAAAACCTGGATAAACAGCTTCCCGTCGAACAACGTCGGACTGGCACCGTAAGTCCATTGATAGGCGAACTGGCCGTAGTCCTTTTGCAGATTGCGCGCCCAAAGCTTCTTGCCGGAGAAATCAAACGCCACGAGATCGCCGGTGCCGTAGAGAAAACAAACCAGTTCACCATCCGTCACTGGTGAGGGCGACGCCAGGTTGCTTTTGTCATCCAGGTTGAAGCCCGGTGCGATTTCATGATTCCAAAGCTCTTTGCCGGTGCGGCGATCCAGCGCGAACGCGTGCAGCGTTTTGGTGCGCAGATCCGTGGAACTGATGAAAACGCGATCGCCCCAGATGATCGGCGTGGCGGCAGCGGGGCCGGGTAACGGGGCCACCCATTGCACGTTATTTGTTTTGGAAAAGGTCGGCGGAAGCTTTTGCTCGGTGGATGAGCCGTTGAAATGCGGCCCGCGCCAGTGCGGCCAGTTTTCCGCGCCTAGGGATCCGCTCAGACAGACGGTGGTGAACGCGTAGAACAAAAGGCTTCGGGAACGTTTCATGCAACGCCTATGTTTCCCGGTGCGGGTCCGGGTTTCAAGTTCATTTACCCGTTGGCGCACGGGGTTAATTCCTGGTATACGATTTTGGTTTTGGTGTTTTAATTCCAACTGTCGGTGGTTACTTTCTTCTCATCCTGAACCGGCACTCTCGTTCGGCGTAGTGATGAAACTTAACTAAACAAAACCAGAAACAACCAATTGAACATTATGACCACAAGCAAAGACAATCGAATCATCCAACCCTATCTCTTCTTCAACGGCAGTTGTGAAGAGGCTGTTTTTTTCTACCAAAAAGCCCTCGGCGCTGAAGTCGAGATGATGATGCGCTTCAAAGACAGTCCGGAACCACCCCCACCCGGCATGGTCCCGCCCGGTTTTGAGGACAAAATCATGCACTGCAGTTTTCACATCGGCGCGACCACGCTCATGGCCTCCGATGGTTGCAGCGCGGATAAAGCCAGCTTCGAGGGCTTCTCGCTCTCGCTCTCCGTGCCCAATGAAGCGGAAGCCGACCGCGTGTTCGCCGCGCTGTCTGACGGCGGACAAGTGCGAATGCCGCTGGGCAAAACGTCTTGGTCGCCGCGCTTTGGCATGGTCCAGGATAAATTCGGCGTGGGTTGGATGGTAAGCGTTCTGCCAACAAACGCGTGAGGTAGGGACAGCGCGCGGCGCGGCGTCCCTAACAACCAAGACAATAATCATGCAAAAGATTACTCCCTTCCTTTGGTTCGACGGTCAAGCCGAGGAGGCCGCGAAGTTTTACACGTCCATCTTCAAGAACTCAAAGGTAAAGAAAATCGCGCGCTACACCAAAGTGGGACCGGGACCGGAGGGTTCGGTCATGACCGTGGAGTTCACCTTGAACGGACAGGATTTCGTCGCGCTCAATGGGGGACCGGATTTCAAATTCACCGAAGCCATCTCGCTCGTAGTGAACTGCGAAACGCAGGCCGAGGTGGACCGCTATTGGAAGGGGCTTTCCGCCGGTGGCAAGAAAGTGGCGTGCGGCTGGCTCAAAGACCAATACGGGCTGTTCTGGCAAATCACGCCCACGATGTTGACCAAGCTCATCGCGGATAAAGACCCGGATAAAGTCAACCGTGTCATGACCGCCATGATGAAGATGGTGAAGCTCGACATCAAAAAACTGAAGGCCGCGGCGAAGGGTAAATGATTGGACCGCGGCTGTGTGCAGAGTACCAGCCGGGGTGCGTCGCATTTGGAAGTTTGGGCAAAGCGGCAGCTTTGCCCTACCCAGCCAATCGTGGTAGGGCGGTGTTGCTGCGCCGCCGTTGCCACTGCGGCTGGTCTTCAACACAGCCAGCGCTCCGAAGATAGGTGACACTTATGCGCTCAACAAAAGCAAAACCCAAAACGATCGACGAATATCTCGCCGGCGCGAGTGCCGAGCAACGGGTCGCACTCGAGAAACTTCGTCGAACCATCCACAACGCCGCGCCGGGAGCGGAAGAATACATCGGTTACGGGCTGGCCGGGTTCAAATTCAACGGGCGACCGCTCGTTTATTTCGGTGCGTGGGAGAACCATTGCGCGCTCTATGCGGCGAGTCCAGCCGTGCAGAAGAAGTTTCAGAAAGAACTCAAGGGTTTCGAAGTCAGCAAAGGCACGATTCGGTTCACGCCGGACAAACCATTGCCGGTCGCGCTGGTGAAGAAGTTGGTGAAAGCGCGCATTGCGGAGAACAACGGTTGATTTGTAGAATGCCCTAAAATCCAGAACGAGTGAACAAACCCGGGTTCGATAAATCAACCGAAGATTTCCCGACAGCTGTTACCGCTACGTTGTCCGTCAGAAATTGGTCGAAGGCGATGGACTTCTACAAGTCAGCGTTTGGCGCGAGCGAAATGTATCGCGTGCCCGGTGGTGGCGTTGGCCAATTGTCCGTG
>JANYBF010000438.1 GCA_025360895.1 Verrucomicrobiota bacterium | reverse complement strand
CATGATCTCGGCTTCCTGATATGCCCCGAGGAACGAGCCAGAGTCATCGCGACTCATGCCCATCGTGGTTTGGGTGAGGTCGTTCGTGCCGAAGCTGAAGAACTCGGCGGTCTGCGCGATCTCGTCGGCGGTCAATGCGCCGCGCGGAACTTCGATCATCGTGCCGACAGAGTAAGTGAATTTCACTTTCTTCTCAGCCTGCACTAGCTTCGCCGTTTCGTGAACGACGGCGACCTGCAAATCCAATTCCTTCTTGAAGCCGACGAGCGGGATCATGATTTCAGGTTTGCACTTGATGCCTTGCTTGGTCGCATCGGCTGCGGCCTCGAATACGGCGCGCGCCTGCATCCGGGTGATTTCCGGATACTTGATGCCGAGGCGGCAACCACGGAAGCCAAGCATCGGATTGAACTCGTGCAGTTCATGGACGCGATGGGTAATTTTCTCAACGCGCACATTGAGCTTCTGCGCCAGTTCGCGACGGGTGGCGTCGTCGTTGGGGAGAAATTCGTGCAGCGGTGGATCCAGGAAACGGATCGTGGCCGGGAATCCTTTCAGCGCCTTGAAAATGCCGAAGAAGTCTTCGCGTTGGTACGGCAGCAATTTCGCCAGCGCCGCTTCGCGGTCGGCGAGCGTGTCGGCGAGAATCATTTCGCGCATCGCATCAATGCGGTTGCCCTCGAAGAACATGTGCTCCGTGCGGGTGAGGCCAATGCCCGTCGCGCCAAAGGCAATGGCGTTCTGGGTTTGCTCCGGCGTGTCGGCGTTGGTACGGACCTGGAGGCGGGTGAACTGCGAGCACCACTTCATGAGCTGGTTGAACGCTTTGAACTTCTCCGTGGCCTGTGCGGCTTTGTCGCCACCGATGAGACCGGCGATGATTTCGGACGGCGCCGACTTGATCTGGCCGGCATAAACGGTTCCGGCGGTGCCATCAATCGAGAGAAAGTCGCCTTCCTTAAACGTCTGACCATCCACGGTGACGGTTTTCTTATCGTAATCCACGTTCAGTGAAGCCGCGCCGCAAACGCAGACCTTGCCCATCTGACGAGCGACAAGGGCCGCATGCGACGAAACACCACCGCGCGCGGTGAGAATACCTTCCGCCGCGATCATGCCGCGCAAATCTTCGGGTGAAGTTTCCACGCGCACGAGCAGAACTTTTTCACCCTTGTCGGCGGCCGTCACCGCGCGATCGGCGTTGAAATAGATTTTACCCGTCGCCGCGCCCGGACCCGCCGGTAAACCCGTGGCGATGACTCGGGCTTTCTTCACTTCCGCGAGATCAAAGATCGGCGCGAGCAATTGATCCAATTGATCCGCCGGATTCCGCAAGACCGCGGTTTCGGGCGTGATGAGCTTTTCCTTCACCATGTCCATCGAGAACTTGAGCGCGGCGGCGGCGGTGCGCTTGCCATTGCGCGTCTGGAGCATGAACAATTTGCCGCTCTGCACGGTGAACTCGATGTCCTGCACGTCCTTGAAATGGCTTTCCAGCGTCTTGCGAACCGCCATCAGTTCGGCGTAGGACTTGGGCATCTGCGCTTTCAACTTCGACACGGGTTCCGGCGTGCGGACGCCGGCAACGACGTCTTCACCCTGGGCGTTGATGAGAAATTCACCGTTGAATTCATTCGCGCCGTTCGCCGGATTGCGGGTGAACGCGACGCCGGAACCGGAGTCTTCGCCGGTGTTACCGAACACCATCGCCTGCACATTGACCGCCGTGCCCCACTCCGTCGGGATATTATATTTGCGACGATAGACATTCGCGCGATCATTCATCCAGGAACCAAACACCGCGCCCGCCGCGCCGCGCAATTGATCCCACGGATTGCTCGGAAACGATTTGCCGGTGCGCGCTTTGACGAGCGCCTTGAAACGCTTCACGAGTTCCTTCTGGTCATCCGCGGTAAGCTCGCTGTCCACGATGTCCTTGTGATATTTCGCGTGCTTGAATTCTTCGATGACCGTTTCAAACGGCTCGTGATCTTCACCCTCGCGCTTCTGAACGCCGAGCACCACGTCGCCATACATCTGGACGAAGCGACGATAACAATCCCACGCGAAACGCGGATTCTTCGTAGCGTTTTCGAGGGAGACAACGGTCTCGTCGTTGAGGCCGAGATTCAAAATCGTATCCATCATGCCGGGCATGGAATCGCGCGCACCGGAGCGCACGGCGACCAATAGCGGGAAACCTTTCGCGTCACCAAACTTGTAGCCCATGATTTTTTCCATGTTGGCCACGCCGGCCTCCATCTGCGCTTGGAGCACGGCGGGATAAGACTTCTTATTCGCGTAGAAATAGGTGCAGACCTCGGTGGTGATAGTGAAACCGGGCGGCACGGGCAGACCGATGCGCGTCATCTCAGCGAGGTTCGCGCCTTTGCCGCCGAGGAGCGGCTTCATGCTGCCGTCGCCGTCCGCTTTTTTGTTGCCCCAAGTGTAAACGTATTTGTTGGATTTGGATGTTTTAGCCATAAAATCAGATTCCGTTCGGATCCCGTCAGTTCTAGTTGGTGAAACCGCAAAAACGAGGCGCGAATCTATCAAAGCCAGCCGGAGAGTCAATAAATGAACCCGAGAAAAGCAGTTGTCGCCGGGCGAACAATACCAAGAAATACGCAGTGAATTTGCGCTGAAGCTTCGAATTCACCACTTTCCCGATCGGCCAACCGTGCGCCCATCGGCACCGAAATCCATTGCACCTTTTTCCATAACACCCAATCCGGAACCGCAACCAATCGGGCGGCGCGGTCTAACCGGGAGGGGCGGCGTGTCAGATTTTTGCCGTTGTCCGCCAGACATAACGCGCCATCAACACGCGTAACACCGCCGCCAACGGAATGGCGAGGATGCCGCCAAGGATACCCCCCAACAAAGTGGTTCCCACCATCAGAGCGATGATAATCGTTACAGGATGCAAGCCCACCCGTTCCCCCATGATCTTCGGCTGAATGACCAAGCCTTCGAGCGATTGCACCACGGCGAACACGACCAGCACCAGCGCCGGGTGTTGCCAGTCACCGAAGGACACCAAGGCAATCACGAGCGCCGAGATGCAAGTCGTGATGGCGCCGAGAAACGGGATGATCGTTAAAAATGTCGCCATCACTCCGATCAACATGGCGTAGGGCAGGCCGATGAGGACAAAGCCGATGGTGTAAAGCACCCCGTCGCACATCGCCACCAGCACCTGGCCGCGAAAAAACGCAACGAGATATTCGTTGATCGAGTTGATAATGAACACGAGTTCGTCTTTGAACTTGGAGTCCTGCACGGGCAGATAATCGCGCCACTGCTGGTTGATACCGTGCTTTTCGAGCAGAAAATAGAACGCGTAGATGGGCACCAGCGCCAACCCCGCGATGATGCCAAACATCGCACCCAAAAAGCTCATGGCCTGCGTCAGCCATTGACCAAACTTCGGCAACAACAGGGTGGCGTAATCCGCGATGGGTCGGAAGGAAGCCGCGCCCGGCGAGGTTGGGAAAACTGGTAACGCATCGGGCGTCTCGGTTTCGATGACCTCAACCGGCGGGATGTTCGTCGCGACGGGCCTGGCACTTTCACTGTACGTGCGCAGCAGCGGCACGATGGGTTGCGGTAGCCACTTGGGCGGATGGTCGGCGACCTTTCCGGCCTTCGCCGGAAGCTGGGCCGCAAATTGACTGGACGTGGTCGCCAAGTCCCGGGCTTCCACGACCAGTTGCGGCACGACGCTCGCGAACAAACCGACCACCATCACCAACGCCAAAACAAACACCACGAGAATCGCCCGCAGGCGGGGCACTTGTTTGCGCACAAGAAAATCCACGACCGGATCCAGCAAACACGCCAGCACCCCCGCCACCGCCAGCGGCCAGATCACCGGCGCAAAGACGTGCAACACCCGGCCCAGCCCCCAAACCAGCGCCACCAACAGCGCGATGATGACGGCGATGGCCAAACCAGTCAGAGCCGTCCAAAACAGACGGGCCTGCTTTTCAGTGGGTGGCGGAACGTTCATATCGCTTGTTGGTTACCGGTTGGAAGTTACAAGTTGCAGGTTTTGGAATACGCGCACGCTGAGAACTTTCCACTTTCAACCTGGGACACTCCTAGCTTTGCCCCAATTTCCTGGCCTTTTCGGCCGCAGCGCGAACGGCGCTCATGAGCGTGCCGCGGAATTTCCCCTTCTCCAACTCGTGCAAGCCTTCAATGGTCGTCCCGCCCGGACTGGTCACCATGTCCTTGAGCGCGCCGGGATGCTGCCCGGTTTCCAAAACCATCTTCGCCCCGCCCAACACCGTTTGCGCCGCCAGCCGGGTTGCCACGTCGCGCGGCAAACCCGCCGCCACTCCGCCGTCGCTTAACGCCTCAATGAACAAATAGACATAGGCGGGCCCGCTGCCGCTCAGCCCGGTGACGGCGTCCAGCAATGACTCCTTCACTTGTAAGGCTGTACCGACCGAAGCAAAAAGCTTTTGGGCCAGCGCGCCATCCGCTGGCCGCGCGGACTTGCCAAGTGCAAAAGCCGTGGCCGATTCCCCGACGAGCGCGGGCGTGTTCGGCATGACGCGAATGACGCGGGCTTTGGCAGGCAATGCGCCTTCCAACCTGGCAAGCGGCACGCCCGCGGCGATGGAAATCAGTAAATGTGCCGGTGTAAAATGCTCGCGCACTTCCGCCAGCACGGCCGCAGTTTGATCCGGTTTGACGGCAAGGAAAATTATTTTCGCCGACCGAAGGACTTCGGCATTGGACAGAACGGCTTTGGCGCCGGTTTCCTGGGCGAAAGCGGTGCGGGCGGCGGGGACGGAATCGCTGGCGATGATTTGATTGGGCACCACGATTTTGGCGTGAATGAATCCACGCGCCAGAGCCGTGGCCATCTTGCCCGCACCGAGAAATCCGATTGTGAGCTTTGCCGACATGCGCGGGTTGTAGCAGTTCGTCCCGGGCGGCGGAAGTTAAAAGGTGGTTTTACGTTAATGATCCGCTTACGTGGCATTGGGCCAGGAATTATGCCCGGGAAGAATTCTTGCGGAAGCGATGGATTTGGCAAATGCTCACCCCCCTACGCGGCCATGACCAAAGCCTTGGATTCAGACCTGAAAAAGCTTCGGGCCCGCGCCTTCGACCGGGCCGAATGGGCTGCCGACACGCTCCGCCGTTATCACGCTCCCGCCCTGAAACTCAGCGGCCTGGTGGTGCATCCACTGCGCGGGCTTTATCGCTGGATGTTCGTCCCGCCCACGCTCTGGCCGTTTAACATCCAAGATGTGCTGGCGGATTGCCTGACCGCTCTGGAAAAGGGAAAACGCCTGAACGCCCGGCACCGGCTCCTCATCGAACTGCTGCCGGCACCACCGGACGAAACCATCTGCACGGCGGTGGCCGACCACGAACGCCAGGTCCAAACCGGTACCTACGAGAATCTGGTCAAAACGCAGGCCAAGTATGCTCAGAACGAACTGGCCATCCGCACCGACCCGCAACTTCGCCAGCAATGGGCCCGCCTCAAAGCGGCGTTCAAGGTCCAGGCTTATTGCGACTACAAGGGCGTGATCCGGCGAACCATGACCACCGAGCGTAACTTCCGCCCGTCGTTTTCGGTCAACATGCGGCGGCGGGATGAGGTGTTTCAGGCGGCGTTCGATACGTTCTGCCTGCGCTGGCACCTCTATGGCATGCAGCACGATGAACCGCTCCTCCTCAAGCTCGCGGTCAATCTCACGCCCTACGGGACACTGATCCACATTCCCGCCTATTGGTCATTCGATCCTAAGCGCGACATTCGGTGGGACGGCATCGCCAAACTCCACCGCGCGCGCGTTCCCGGACGCCAAGGCGCCGCGCTGGCCGAAGGCGTGGCTGAACGGAGGCAAAACGCGGAGAAACTGCGCCAACTGGATAAAGAAGCTCTGCGACGAAAGTTGAAAGGCGAAGAGAAGCACGAATTTCTCTGCGCCGGTCTGGGCTGGGATGTTCGCACCAGTCCCAAGCGCATCAGCCGACTGCGGGCGGAATTCAAAAGCAAACCACCTGTCTGATCAATTCCGCAACAAACTTCTACAGGCTGAGTCAACAGTAATAAAAGCAAGTCGGGTCACGGTTGTTGTTCGGATTTGGGTTGGCTTGAGACCAACTTGTCTTTGATGCATTCCACGATTTTCTCGCTCAAAATTTTGTCTGAATA
>JANYBF010000406.1 GCA_025360895.1 Verrucomicrobiota bacterium | reverse complement strand
CCGCTGCTTCGATCCGTTTCCCTTTCCGTTGTGCGGCGAGGCGGAGCAGGAGCGCATTCGCAAGCTGGCGGAGGAATTGGACGCGCACCGCAAGCGCGTGCAAGCCCAGCACGGCCTCACCCTCACCGGCCTCTACAATGTACTGGAAAAATTGCGCGCCGGGGAGCGCGGCGTTCACGCCGCTTCACCGTCCGCCGAATCAAGCCGCGCCGAAATTTCCAACGCCTCATCCGATTCCACGTCGAAGCGGCCTGAAGGCCGCGCTCCTGCCGCAACACTCACCGCCAAAGAAAAACTCATCCACGACCACGGCCTCGTCTCCGTGCTGAAACAATTGCACGTCGAACTGGACGCCGCCGTCTTCGCCGCTTACGGCTGGCCCGCGACGTTGACCGACGCGGAAATCCTCGAACGGCTCGTCGCGCTAAATGCCGAGCGTGCCGCTGAAGAAAAACGCGGCGTGATTCATTGGTTGCGGCCGGAATACCAAGCGGGAAGCCAGAAGTCTGAAGCCAGAAGCCAGAACGAATTGCGTTTGCCGGAGGGCAAACCCGATCCCAAGACGCGGAAAACTCCGCGTTCCGCACTTCGCACTCCGAAATTGAACTGGCCGAAGTCGCTGGCAGAGCGGGTCAAAGCCGTGGAGACCGCTTTGCATCGTAGCGGCAGCCCGGTCACGCCCGCCGAACTCGCCGAACAATTCAAGCGCGCCCAACCGGAAAACGCCGCCGATATTCTCGACACCATCGTCACTCTGGGCCGCGCCCGGAAGCAGGGTCAACGGTTCACGCGATGAGCATTGACCAATAAATCCAAGACGGGTTCAAACGCAGTCTCGCCGCCCCAAGAACAAATTACCGGCCAGCACCCTGTCGTTTTGGGTCATTAAGATTTGCGCCACGCCCCTGGGCGAAACCGCCGGCGATTTGTTGTCCATGACGCTCCACGTTGGGGGATGTCCTGACCAAATCACCCGAGCAGGGCGGGCTGGGCTTTGGCACGATCGTCGCCTCGGCGGTGCTGGGGGTGATTCTGGGGCTGGCTAGCCTTTACACGACGCGCCAATAGAATCGCGAAACCAACGCAACCTTGGAGACTTACCAGCCCGCCGGCCCATAAGCGCAAGGCACGGCTGCGTCTGACAGGCGGTGGCCGTTTGTTCAGATCGCGGACAGATTAGTCCGAATATCCGACACTAAAACCATCCAGTGGGCAACGAACATGGTTGGAGAAAACCAGGTGGTGATATTTCCCAACTTAAACTTGACAACCCTGCGCGCACGACGAATGGTTGGCCCACAAGTTGCGGCCCATTGGGTTCGGCTGCTGCAGCGTAAAAAATTTCTACATATATCGTCAAAAATATCTCGAACAAAACAAAACGCGCCCTTCCGCACTCTGGCGTCCCCGCGTTTTCCAAGTCCGACCAGTTGCTAAGGTTGTAAAAATGAAACGTCTTATTCTTTCTCTCGGGATCGTTGGTTTGAACGCGATTACCACCACCGCCTTGCTCGCTGCCGATCCGCCGCCGCCGATGTTGGAGCCCATCACCGTGAACGGCACGCAACAAGGTTTGCGTTTTGTGCCGTATCCGGGGGCGCAGAGCTACACTTTTTACAGCGGGACCAACGCGGAAGCCTTGACGGCCAACACAAACTTTTTCCTCGCCCCGTATGTCACGGGTTATACGGTCATCACCAATATCACCAGCGGCGGCCCGGTCGTCATCACCGTGACGAATCTGGCGTACGAATGGCGGCTCACGAACGTTACGGCGCAAAGTGGGTTTTATCGGGTCGGCATCACCCCGCTGAACAGCAACGCGGTCCTGACGGCCAACGTGCTGAACCGGCTGGCCTACGGGGCCACGCCGGACGAATTGGAGCGCGTCACCAGTATGGGGCCGCAGGCGTACATTAGTGAGCAGTTAAACATGGACGGCGTGCCGGAAGGGATCCCCAACGCCAGTTACACAGTCGAGACGACGAATGCCATTCCCTTTGACGCCACCACCAACTGGGTTTCCATCAGCATGACCGGGACGCTGGCGGCCACAACTTTTTACCTGTTCACGACGGCGCCGGCCGACGCTTACATTGACGATATTGACCTACGCCCGTTCCGATACATGCAGCAGATCACAACGAACGTGGTGAACAGCACCAACGTCTATGTGACCAACAAGGTATTTTCCCATATCGGCCAGAACGTGCTCAAGAACGGTGATTTTGAATCGGGTTACAGTTACTGGACCAACGCCGGCGGGGCGAGCGCTTCAGCGAATGACTCCAGCCGTGCTCACAGCGGAGGGAGTTCTCTCCACATGGTTTCCACCACGGGGGCAAATTCACCCGGCACCAGCTATGTCCGACAAAGTTTTACCAATTCCTACCAGACCACCAATACCTGGGGCGACACCGTCACGTTGCCCATCGCGAGTACGGACCCGGTCATTCTGACCTATTGGTATCTGCCGAGTGCCAATTCAAGCAG
>JANYBF010000388.1 GCA_025360895.1 Verrucomicrobiota bacterium | reverse complement strand
CCGACGAACTGAGCGTTGAGTTGCAGATACGTTGCCGCCAGGCCGACAAACGCGATGGCTACGGCGAGGGCGCAGTGTATGAGATTGCGCAGTGTCATCGCCGCTGCTGCGGCGGCGATGGTCAGCACCGCGATGATGAGAAACGAAGCACTCATTCAGTCAGCATAGCGATAGACGCGTTTGGAAATATTCTTTCCCGCCAGTAATCCGCGCCCAAGCAGCAGATAGGGCCCGACAACCATGAAGGTGCATACAATCCAGCGCGGCAGACCCGACGGCATGTAGTGCCACACGGCCGCCGTGAGCAGGTTGATGAGTGCCAGTGGCAGCATGAATTTCCACGCGAAGTTCATGAGTTGATCCACCCGCAGGCGCGGAAGCGTGCCGCGCGTCCAGATGAAGAGCACGATGAGCGCGAGCAACTTGGCAAAGAACCAAAACCAGGACGGAACGAATTCCAACCCGGCCAACGGCGCGTGCCAGCCGCCGAGGAACAGTGTGATGCCGAGTCCGCAGACGGCAAACAGGCTCAGGTATTCGGCGAGAAAGAAGAGCGCGAATTTGAACCCGGAGTATTCGATGAAATAACCGGCGATGATCTCGGATTCCCCTTCCGGCATGTCGAAGGGCGAACGGTTCGCCTCGGCGTTCGCCGCGATGAGGAACAGGATAAACCCGGCGAAACCCCAGGGCGTGAACACAAACCAGTCTGGCAGCCACCCGCCGTACGTGCCCTGTGCTTCGACGATTTTCACGGGCGAAAGCGTGCCGGCCATCATCACAACGGTGACGGTGGACAGGATGAGCGGGATTTCGTAACTGACCATTTGGGCCACGGCGCGCATCGCACCCAGAAGCGCGTATTTGTTGCGGCTTGACCAGCCGGCCATGAACACCGCGAGTTCGGACGCCGCGCCGACGGCGAAGAAAAACAGCAACCCCGCGTCGAGATCAATCGCAGCCATGTTGCGACCGATGGGCAGCACGGCATAAACCAGCAGCGCGGGGACGACGAGCGCGACGGGTGCCAGGAAGTGAACGACCTTGTCCGCAGCGCGCGGGACGAGGTCTTCCTTGATCAGCGCCTTGATGCCATCGGCGGCGAATTGGAGAAAACCGAACGGCCCGACGCGATTCGGACCGTAACGATTTTGGATGCGGCCAAGTCCCTTACGTTCGAGAACCGTCGTGAGCGCGAACAGTGTCGGAAACACGACGAGGATCGGCACAAGCGAGAGCAACACGGACGCGACGGGCAGCAGTGATCCCGGCACAACGATCGCCAACTGGGCGAGCAGCCAGTGTTTGAGGGTGACGAAGATTTGATCGAGCGAATCGGTCATGTCGCAGCAACTGGTTGAGTTACGACAGGAGTTGCAATGACCGCAGCCTTCGCCTTTGCTTCGGCATCCGCTTTGGCCTTGGCCTGGGCTTTGGCTACTTCCACCGCCAAGGCGGCATCGGAGACAGCGGCATCGGTGGGATGAATTTTCCGGTAGTGTTCGTTGGGTTTGGCAAGTTGCTGCTTGTTCACCATCAAACCACCAAAACGGTCGGTGGTACTTAACTCGAATTCGGTATCCATCTTGATCGCCTCAAATGGACAGACTTCGACACAAATCTGGCAGCTCATGCAAACCGAAAGATCAATGTCGAAGGTCGCGGGATAGAGTTGCATCTGCCTCTTGTAGTCGAGACGCTTGTCCTTGCTCTTGACGATATAAATGCACTTGGGCGGGCATTCTTTTTCACAAATCTGACACCCGACGCAGCGCAGACCCGCCATCGGATCGTTGCCATCGAAGACGAGGAACGGAAACTGGCGGGCGTTCTCGGGCATCGGCAGGCGTTCCTCCGGGTATTGCACCGTGGTCAAACGCTCGTCGCTGACGTAAGAGCCGAGGAAATTCCTCGCGGTCTCCGCCATCCCTTTGATGATGCCTTCGCCGAGCATTTAATTAGTCCAAAGTCTGCTGCCCAAAGTCTAAAGTCGGAAAACCGGGCGACCGGAACCCGGCCTTCGGGTTCAAGCCGGGGTTTAAGCGCCAACGAACGCGCGCAGAGTAGAGTTGAGGCTCAATAGAAGCAAGCCGTTGGTAACTGGCCTTGGAAATTTCGTTCACTAAATTGGCGTGACGAACCGTCAAACTGAATTCTACTGGTTGGTCGCCCGCAAGAACGGCACACATTTGGAAACCGGCGACCCCATGAAAGCCGAGCAGAAAAAATTCTCCCCGTCCGGCCCCGTCTGCGCTATTTATCAAGTCATGGGATTGCGATTGAAAGACAAATGGGTATTGATCACCGGCGCCTCGTCCGGTTTCGGCGCCGCCGCCGCCCGGGCGTTTGGGGCTGAAGGCGCGAAGCTGTTGCTCGGTGCCCGGCGGATGGATCGCTTGGAACAAGCCGCCGCCGAAGCCCGCACCGCGGGGGCGAGCGCAGCACATTTTCACGCGTTGGATGTGAGCCGGACTGCCAGTGTCGAGACGTTCGTTGCCTGGGCGAAGGCACGGATGAGTGGTCAGACGCCAGAAGGTGGAGAACTGCACATTCTAATCAACAACGCCGGCGGAGCACAAGGATTGGACTCGGTGCTGGAGGGCAAGGACGACGACTGGGAAACGATGCTCCAAAGCAACGTGCTCGGGGTGTTACGCATGACCCGCGCCGCGCTGCCGTTGATGCCACATCACTTGGGCGCGACCATCTTGAACATTGGTTCGCTGGCGGGACATGTCCCATATGAGGGTGGCTCGGCTTATTGTGCGGCGAAGGCCGGGGAGTTGCAGATCACCCGCTGCCTGCGGCTGGAGTTGAACGGCACCGGCATCCGGGTCAGTTCCATTGATCCGGGGTTGGCGCGAACGGAATTCGCCAACGTGCGTTTCAAGGGCGACGAGGCGCGCGTGAACAAGCTTTACGAAGGCACCAACCCGCTGGTGGCCGAGGATATCGCGGAGATTTTGGTGTGGGTGGCGAGCCGTCCCGCCCATGTGAACATTGACGAGATGTTGATCAAGCCAGTGGATCAGGCGGCGATCCACAAGGTGTTCCGGCGGAAGTGACCGTTAACCGGAATGAAACGGAGCGCCGTTCTCCGATCCGGCGCGTTTCCAATTCGGGTTTATTTCTCGCCAAGTCGGAGACCTGGTTGCCAAATCAAAATCCACGATTGGCCCGCCAGAGCAGCCACGCGCCGAGGGCTTGGCAGATCAGATTCGGAAGCCAGAGGATCAAATGCGGAAACCACTGGGGTTGCTGATCCAGCGAAATTCCAAGCATGGTCATGCCGTAGTAAACCAGCACCAACAACAGCGCGATCGCGAAGCCAATATTCGTCTCCCGGCGTTGTACACGAATGCCCAGCGGAATGCCGAGCAGCGTGAAGCTAAAACAGGCAAACGAATACGCCAGCCGCCGATGCATCTGCACCCGCACCGGTGAAGTCACTCGACGCAGTTCCCGTTCCAATTGCGCGCTCGAAGTTGCCAGTTGCCCGCCGCTCGAATTCGTCCGGGTCAGCTTGTTTTCCAGCTCGCGCAATTCAACGCGAAGTTGATTGAATGTCATGTCGCTGATGGGAATGACCTCGCTCTGCTTGCGTTCGCCGACGGGGAACGACTCCGTCAGATACTCGCCCGAAATGGGATCGCCTTGGTCGCCGTTGAATCGGATGCCGTTCGCGTCATACAAATGCATCACATACGTCTGGTTGGTGGGGTTCACCTCCAATTTGCCGCGCGCGGCGTGAATCGTCGCCACGTCATTTGTCCCGCGGGCCAGGATGTAAACCATTACGTCTTCCAACTGGCCGTCACGGTTTTTGCCGATGAAGAACACGTAGCCGGGAATATCTCGAATGTGCCGACCTTCGGGCAGCAACCGCGCGGTGGTCAGCTCCCCCGTGAATCGAAACAGGATTTCTTTGTAGGCGATGCGGGAGCGCGGCCCCCATTCCAGATTCACCATCGCGCTCAACCCGCTCAGCAACAGGCTCAACACTAAAATCGGCGCGATCAGCGACACCAGACTGATCCCGCTGGCACGCGCCGCCGTGAGTTCCTGATCCGCGCTGAACCGGCCAAACACCAGCAGCGTCGAGGTGAGCATGGCCATCGGCAGGGCGAACACCCAGATGAACGGGATCAACAGCCCGATGGATTTCGCCACCACGCCCAAGGATGCCTGCCGGTTGACGAGCAGGCCGAGAATTTCCTTGAGCACGTCGCCCAGGAGCAACACGAACGTGAACACCAGCAGCGTCATTACCAGGGTGGTGACCACCTGGCGCAGCAGATATAGTTGCAATGTTCTCAAAGTCGCGCGGGCAATTTGCAAGTTCAGACCCCGGGAAACAATGAAAAGAATCACAGTGAGCGGCCTTGCGGTGTAGCTGGTTTCTTGCTGGTTGGAGTTTTCTGTCAGGGATATCCGGCTACAGCCGAATCCATTCGGAAGATTTTTCAGCAACGCCCGGGCGCAGAGTTCGCAGCCTCGAACCGCCAAACGGAGCGATGGTCAGGGGAATACATATCAAGGGAATGAAAACCAAGTCGGGCCAATTTCCCTTCCCGATTCCTCTGCCCCCATTCCCCTGACCGTCACCCTCGCCGCACCCACCGGCTGCGGCGCGGAGTACCGCGTGCCTTTGCGTTGAATTCCGACGACATCGTTCCAGCCAAACCTCATCTTCCCGACGGGACACTGGCTGCCGCACGCTTGGTTTCACTGAAAACAGCGGAGAACCAATCCCACCCGATGCCGGGCGCAACCGCTGCGCAACAATCTGATTGCAAATGGCTTCATCCCCCGCCTCGACCAGCCGTCATCAATCAATTGCAAAAAATGTCAAATCCCGCTTGACGCAGAACGCAAGCAAATGCAAATTTTGGGCATGACAACTAACCGGAACCATAATGATTTTTCAAATTGCGGGACAAAGTTTTCTTTACGGAATGCTTTCACGCTGATCGAACTCCTGGTGGTAATTGCCATCATCGCCATTTTGGCGGCAATGCTTTTGCCCGCACTGTCCCGGGCCAAAGCCAAGGCGCAAGGGATTCTCTGCCTGAACAATGGCAAGCAAATGATGATCGCGCTCCACATGTATGCCGGTGATAATCGCGAATTGATCCCGCCGAATGAAGATAACAGTGGTGCTACATTGGGGTGGGTGCGTGGTGACATGAATTGGACGGGTGGAAGCACGGATCTGACGAATACGCTGAATCTTACGGACCCAAAAAAAGCACTCCTCGCGCCCTACACTGGCAATAGTGCTGGAATCTATAAGTGTCCCGGTGACAACGTGCCTTCACGCTTAGGGGCCGCGATGGTACAGCGGGTGCGGAGTTTTTCCATGAACCAGGCGGTGGGTACCAAAGTTGCAAAAGCGTCAGCCGTGGATGGCCCCTGGTTGGATGGCAATCACTCCCATGTTTCGGGCAAGCCATATTTCACGTACGGCAAGTTTTCGGATATCGTCAGGCCGAGCCCCGCCGGCCTTTGGGTCCTAATTGACGAAGATTATAGAAGCATCAACGATGCAGGATTTGGCATGACCATGGTTAGCAGCAAGTTTATTGATGCTCCCGCGAGCTACCACGGGCAGGCCTGTGGCCTTGCATTTGCCGACGGCCATTCCGAAATTCATAAATGGAAAGACGGACGCACGCTCGTGAAGGGCACTAGCTATAGCTCCACCACCTATAACCCAATCAATCTTGATGTGACTTGGATGCAGGAGCGTACTTCGTCGAAGTAAGTCACACCAAATTTTCCAGCGCTTCGATTCGTATTGCTGAGGAATTCCTTGGGCGGCCTAGCCCGAGAGTGTGCCTTGTCCGATTCGAACAATAATGAAATCAATTCATGCGCTTAGAATTTGCCTCGCGGGATTGTGCTTCAGCTTGTCCTTCTTGACTGCGGCACACGCTGACGACTTCAAGCCCGAGCCGGGTTACATCAGCCTATTCAACGGCAAAGACCTGTCAGGTTGGGGTTATTTGACGAACAATTTTGACGGTAAAATGACGAGTAGTGACGGCCGCTACTCGGCCACGAACGGATTTCTGGTGGTAAACCCCTATCGAGCGGAAGCCGGGCCGCACCTCCGACAGTTGTGGACCACGCAAACGTTCCCCAAG
>JANYBF010000383.1 GCA_025360895.1 Verrucomicrobiota bacterium | reverse complement strand
AAGCATGGCGCGGTGGGATTACAGACCGCGCGCCAGTTTGAACGCACCACCCCCTTGGAAGTAGTGCCGGTTGATCGTGATCTCGCCGAAGCCGCCGCGCTTTTGAAAAACACTTACAAACTGGGACTGGCCGATGCGTGTGCCGCCGCCCTCGCCAAAAGCAAGAAAGCCGAACTCGTCACCGCCGGCCACGAATTCAAGGCGCTGGAAAAGGAAATCAAAATCAACTGGCTGAAATAATTTCTTCCGCTCCGCGCTGGCAACACTACCAATCAAACGCGCCACGATGTTCGATTAGAAACCGGTTCGTGAGTCCAGCTTGTAGGCGTTCATCACGCGGACAACGTGCGGGGCCGGGCAATCGAAAAGAAAACCGCGAACCACGCCAAACACGCGAACGGAATTACCGCAACAGAACGCAGGGAACGCAGAGCGGAGATGGCCGATGCGAGGATGGTGAAAGCCAGCTTGGCTTTTTGACCGCTCGACTTGCCGGAAGAAGCGGAAAAGTAATTCACCTCACGCTTGTCCGCATCCGTGAGCTCGCGCACACCAAACTCGAACCAGTTGCGCGCGTCAGTGACATGGCGCGTCCAAACCTGATCCTTTTCAAAATCACTGATGAGTTCGCGGATGCTCTTGAAAATGTGCATGCGGTCATCGGGCGAAGGTTGCAGTCCGCCGCGCAGACATTCTTTGAGCCGCGACCGGAACTGTTTGATGTCGTCAGCGCGAGTTGCCGGAGCGGTAATCTGAACGTGTGTGGTGTCGGAAAACGGAATGACAACCAACGCTTCATTGACCGCCTCGATACGGCGACGGATAACTTTTTCATGTTCGAGCAGGTTGCTCTGGAACATCGCCATATCAGCGGAGGCATATTTCAAAATCTCATCCAGCCCAGTAAAGATGCTTTCAAGTCGGGACTCCGTGCCGACGAAATTCGATTCTTGAAGTGATTCCAACCAAAGCAATGCCTTCTCCGAACCGGTTGTGAGTTCAAAGAGCGGCTCGTTCGCATCATTCCCGTAATAGCGCCGAAGAAATCCTTGTCCGTCTCCGCACCAGTCAGCTAGATAATCGGCAGCGGACTTGGGATAAGCCAACGGTTCTGCTTCACGAAGTTCGTCAAGGAATGCGGTGAGTGTTGCTCGCAACTGCCCTTCGGGAATGGCGACTTTGTGTTCGCGTTTGAAAGTCTGGTGAAGAAATCCCAGCAACATCGGCGCGTTCTGCGCCCGTAGCAATTGAAGCGTCGGCAGCTTCAATAGCAGATTGATGTCGTGGTATTCCATTTGTTTCAAAATGTTTTACCAAATCCGCACGGACAAATACGGTCCAACCCTAAAAAACATTGGAAGCCTCGTAGATTGATCTTCATGTCCGAATTGTGGCTGCTCGACGACCGTTTGAAAAGCCTACGAAAAAAGACGAACGGAAATTTCCGTTCGCCTTTTGAATTGTTCGACACCTCATCCTGACCTTCTCCCCGGTCGAGGCGGAGAAGGAATTTTCAGTAGCGGTAGTGCTCCGGCTTGTAAGGGCCATCGGCATTCACGCCGAGGTATTCAGCTTGCGCCTTCGTGAGCTTGGTCAGCACGACGCCGATCTTTTCCAGGTGAAGACGCGCGACTTCTTCGTCGAGCTTCTTCGGCAGACGATAAACGGTCTTTTCGTATTTGTCCTTGTTCGCCCAGAGATCAATTTGCGCGAGCGTCTGGTTCGTGAAGGAGTTGCTCATCACGAAGCTCGGATGGCCCGTGGCGCAACCGAGATTCACGAGGCGACCTTCGGCGAGCATGTAGATGCTCTTGTTGCCGGGCAGATAATAGCGGTCGTATTGCGGCTTGATGTTCTCGATGCGCACGCCCTTGGTCTTCTTCAATTGATCCACCTGAATCTCGTTGTCGAAGTGGCCGATGTTACAAACAATCGCCTGATCCTTCATCGCGAGGATGTGCGCGGCGGTGATAATGTCGCAGTTGCCGGTGGTGGTGACGTAGATGTCGCCCCAGCCGAGCGTGCTCTCGATGGTGTTGACCTCGAAACCTTCCATCGCGGCTTGGAGCGCGTTGATGGGATCAATTTCGGTGACGACGACGCGTGAGCCGTAAGCGCGGAGTGAATGCGCACAGCCTTTGCCGACATCGCCGTAACCGCAGACGACGGCAACTTTGCCCGCGAGCATGACGTCGGTGGCGCGCTTGATACCGTCCGCGAGGGATTCGCGGCAGCCGTAGAGATTATCGAACTTCGACTTGGTGACGGAGTCGTTCACGTTGATGGCGGGCACGAGCAACTTGCCCGCTTCCTTCATCTGATAAAGACGATGCACGCCGGTGGTCGTCTCTTCGGAAACACCACGCCAATCCTTGACGATCTTCGTCCAGAGGCCGGGCTTCTCTTTCGCGAGACGGCGCAGGAGCGCTTTCACGACGGAAACTTCGTGGCTATCACCCTTGGTTTCGTAGGCCCACTTGCTGCCTTTTTCGAGTTCGTAGCCTTTGTGAAGGAGCAGCGTCACGTCGCCGCCGTCATCAACGACGAGCTGCGGACCTTGGTCGCCGGGAAACAAAATCGCCTTGAGCGTGAGTTCCCAATATTCCTCAAGCGTCTCGCCCTTCCACGCAAACACCGGCGTGCCGGTCGCCGCGATGGCTGAAGCCGCGTGGTCTTGCGTGGAGAAAATGTTACAACTCGCCCAACGAACATTCGCGCCGATGGCGACGAGCGTCTCGATGAGCACGGCCGTCTGGATCGTCATGTGCAACGAACCGGTGATGCGCACGCCTTTGAGCGGCTTGGATTTCGCATACTTTTTGCGGACCGACATCAGACCGGGCATTTCGTGCTCGGCCACGGCGATTTCCTTGCGACCCCAACTGGCGAGCGCAAAATCCCGGACGATGTAGTCTTTGCCAGCGGGCGTCTGAGCCGCGTAGTTGGCGAGGTTCGGCAACGCCGCGCTGACTTCAGCGAGGACGGCAGCAGCGGTGGATTTTTTAGCTTTCATATTAGTTTTAAGTTTCAAGATTCAAGTTTCAAGCGGGGGACTTCGTGCGGATGGCGCGAATCAAACCCTGAAGCATGGATGCGATTTCTTTGCACTCGCTGGTGAAGCGAGTGGCGTCGGCGTGTTTCAGAATTTCCAGTTTGTCGGCGATGTAACACTGCGTCCGCAGCTCTGCCGCCGAACCTTTAGCGATGCGTAGAAAACGGATATAATCCAGTTTACTGTCCCGCTCCGAACCTTCGGCGATGTTGGAAGGAATCGAAAGCGCCGCGCGTTGCATCTGGTCGCGGATGTAATACTCACGAGATTTGGCCAGCGTCCGGCTCACTGCCACCGCAAGGCGGCAACCGCGCTTCCACACTTCCAAATCTTCGAACGAGTGATACACAAATTAAGTTTCAAGTATTCAAGTGGAAAGTTTCGAGCAAGACAGCTTGCACCGCCTTGAAACTTGAATCTTCCAACTTGAAACTAATCAGATTGCTTTGAGCAACGCTTTGACCTTGTCGATCGCTTCCCACGTCAGCGCCTTGTCGTTCTTGCCGAAGTGACCGTAGTTGGTCGTCTTGCTGTAAATCGGGCGACGGAGATTGAGTTGATCAATGATGTCGGAGGGCTGGAAACTGAACACGCGATTGACGGCCCGAATGATGCGACTGTCTGCGACCGTGTTCGTGCCGAACGTCTCAACGTGAACGCTGACCGGGTCAGGATGGCCGATGGCGTAGGCGAACTGGAGTTCGCAACGCGTGGCGAGACCAGCGGCCACGATGTTCTTCGCAACCCAGCGGCCCATGTAGGCAGCGCTGCGATCAACTTTCGTGGGATCTTTGCCAGAGAACGCGCCACCGCCATGACGGCCCATACCACCATAAGTGTCCACGATAATTTTACGCCCGGTCAAACCGGTATCGCCCTGCGGTCCACCGACGACAAAGCGTCCCGTGGGGTTGATGAGAAATTCGGTTTTCTTGGTAAGCAACTTGGCCGGGAGAACTTTCTTGATGATCTTCTCAATGCAGAACTTTTCGATCTCGGCGTGTTCCACATCCGCCGCGTGCTGCGTCGAGATGACGACGTTCGAGATGGCTACCGGCTTGTCATTTTCATAAACGACAGAGACCTGCGATTTCGCATCCGGGCGCAACCAGGCCGCGCCGCCGGCCTTGCGGATGCGCGTGAGTTCGCGACCGAGACGATGCGCGAACATGATCGGGGCCGGCATCAGTTCGCGGGTTTCATTGCAGGCATAACCAAACATGAGCCCCTGATCGCCGGCCCCCTGCTGGGCGGTTTTTTTGCCCTTGGCTTTGCGCGCGTCCACGCCTTGCGCGATATCGGCGGACTGTTGCGTCACGATGACATTGACGAACACTTTGTCCGCATGAAACACGTCGTCGTCATTGACGTAACCAATTTCACGGACGGCCTCGCGGGCGATCTTCACAAAGTCGAGCTTGGCCTTGGTGGTGATTTCACCGCCGATGATGACGATGTTGGACTTCACATAGGTTTCGCAAGCGACGCGGCTGAACTTGTCCTGCGCCAGACACGCGTCCAGCACGGCATCGGAAATCGTATCGGCGACTTTGTCCGGATGGCCTTCGCCGACGGACTCGGAAGAAAAGATGTAACGGTTGCTCATGTAATTTTAGTCAATGTTTTCCGGCTTCGCCAATCACATATTGACGTATCTGGATAGGATGATATATCAATTTCAACCCGCGTCAAACGGAATTTTGCAAAAGTTTGGCCGGGAGCGCGCTTGAAGAAACTGGCTCGATCTGCAAGAG
>JANYBF010000362.1 GCA_025360895.1 Verrucomicrobiota bacterium | reverse complement strand
TTCAGGCCACTTCGGATGATTTACGGACGATCCTCTGCCCAATCGTTTGCGTTAATCGTCGTCGTTCACCAAGCTCACGGCCCATTGCGGGTAAGGCGCGGACGAACCTTTCATCGCGTACCAGAGAATGCGATTGAGTTGGTCTTCTGGACATTGATCCGGTTTGCCGAGGGGAAGGCGGGAGGAAGCCTGGGCATTCTTGCGGAGGAGCGGGTCTGAAATCTTCTTCGGATCGGGATTCATCTGATCAAGCGATACATTGTTCGCCATGGCAATGAACGGCGTGAAATCCGGCGTGTTCGTGAAGCAATCACTCATCGGCGTGGCCGTCGCGTCGAGTTGATTCATCGGCGGCAGGCCCAGCATCAACTCCATCGTGCGCAACAGGCTGGTCTGATTATATTGGGTGCTGACCACCGCGCCGCGTTTCGTGTAAGGGCTGACCACGTAGGCGGTCGTGCGGTAACCGCTCACGTGATCCCAGCCCGCTTGCGGGTCGTCTTCAATGGCGAAGATGCAAGTTTCTTTCCAAAACGGGCTTTTGCTCAAAGCTTCCACAATTTGCCCAAACGCGAGATCGTTGTCTGCCACCTGCGCGGCTGGCGTCGGCACCCCGGGTTTGGTGCCGCTGGTGTGGTCGTTGGGCAGGCAGATGACGATGAAGTTCGGCAGACTGCCGGTTTTTTCGTATGCGCGTAGTTCCCTGATGAATTCCCGGGCACGGAAAACGTCTGGGATGCTCATGTCCCAACCGACGGTGTTGGTGCAGAGATAGGGACGAATGGATTCAATCGTTGGTCGACTCCAGATGCGGAGATCGCCGGCGCCGTTCGTGAAGTCTTTCCAGTGCTCGGGAAACTTGATGCCGCCTTTATGGTTTGGATCTGTCCAGCGTTTCTCCGTCGCGGCAAATTCACCGTAAATTCGCAGGCTCTTGCGGTGGGCAAGCACATTGTCCCAGATGAACCCGGCGGGGGAATATGCCAGCGCGTCCACGTCGTCATCCTCCATGCCATCGGGGTAACTGCGCGGAAAGCCGGCGAAGGATTTCTCCATGTAATCCGTGGTGATACCAGCGTCCGACCATTGATGACCATCGGCGCTTAGAATCCCGGAGCAATAAGTATTGTCGAGCAGCACAAAGTCGCGGGTCAGCTTGTGCTGGTTGGGTGTGATTGGTTCGCCAAAGATACAGAGCGAGGCGTCTCCGTTGCCCTGCGGAATGTCACCCAACACTTGATCGTAGGTGCGGTTTTCCTTGATGATGTAAACGACATGTTTGAATACGCTCGGCTCCCCGACGCGCTCGGGCACCGGGCGGGCTGGCTGGCCTGGGCGCGGTGGCAATTTCGCCTGCTGCAACAAACCGTAGCGCATGTTGCCTAGCGCGATCCGAGTGAGCCGCGCCAACTCCCGTTTGCCCGGCACCGGCACCAAGGACAATGTGCCGAAGTACTGGTGAGAGTTGTACTTAACCTCCTCGCCTGGTTTGTACTTTTTGGTGGAGCCAATGCCTTTGATATTGGCAACACAAAGTGCGGGGCGCGGAGCGTGGGGCGCAATGGTGATCGCGCCCGGGAACCAGCCCACGGGAATCAAACCGCGCAGCTTCGATTCGCCCGGGCGAAAATCAATCACCGCCACGGCGTTCTGAGTGCCGTTGCAAACGAACAATGTCTTGCCGGATGCGTCGAAAACGAGCGCGTTGGGCTGGGCGCCAAACAAGTCCTCCGGACTTTGCCGCGTCCAGATCGTCTCGATAATTTGATCCGTCCGTGTGTCAACCACGCTGAGATTGTCGCTGCCAGTGTTGGCAATGACGAGCCAGCGGCCATTCGGTGAAAGCGCCAGCGCGGAAGCGTGCAGGCCGGTGAGGAACTCGAAAGCCGGCCGGTGATTGGTCGTAGCTGGAGTGTCGAGGTGGAGGTCAATCACTGACACCGAGCCTTCACTGGCGATATGACGCACCGGGTCCACGCGGACGAACGTGCCGCGCCCGGCGGGCCCGGTAAGACTTGTTGCGTCCGGGCGGCGCCCACCCCAATTGCTCACGTAGGCTTTGTTACCCGCCAGCACGACATCGTACGGCGCGACCCCCACATCCCATGTCCGCAACAACCGGCCATTGCCGGGGTCGAGTTCGAGCAGGCGATTCGCGAGGTTGCCGCACACATAAAGCCGCTTGCCATCGGGTGTCAGCGCGATGCCCGTCGGAATTTCCGGCTTCCGATCCGGGGCGTTGGCCGGCGGCAGGGAAATGGAGAACAACCCGACCACGTTCGTGCCATTTTCGACGCCGAACACCTTGATGCTGCCATTGACGTTCGCGAGATAAATTCGCGCGCCGTCCGGCGAGAACCCCAGCCCGGTGAAACTAAGCTGACCTTCGTCATCCGGTTTCAGGATATGGGTGGAAACCGCATCCGGCGCCGGATCTTTGTCACTATCCGAAGGCAGCGCCACGCGCTGGAGAACTTTCCCGGTCGCCGGTTCGATTACAATCAACTCCGGGGTCTTACCGGCGGTGACGAGGCGTTTGCCGTCCGGGCTGAGCGCGAGCGCCTGTGGTCGCAGATCTGGCAACTCAACCTGAATCCCGGCGGGTGTGAGCAGCTGATTCGCCGGGGTGTAGTAGCGGTTATCCCCTACCCGTCCCACCACCGCTCTCGTTGACGCGGTCGTCTCAAAGCCCTTTTCACCACGACAGCCCGTGGCCCAGATTGCGGCCAAGGTTAGCAAGCCGACCCAGCGTCCGACTGCCTTCAGTTCATTGTTCATGTATCAAGCATGGCGAAAGAGCTGAAACACCCGCAAACCTAATTTCGCTCCGGGAGCCTGAAGGCCAAACGCGCGCACCAACGCCACGGCAACGGTCACCTGTTTCACCCTCGGTGAACTCCACGCACGCGCCACCCGGCAATTGCAGGACGAGCGCAGACCTATTTGACTCCATTAGCGATTCCGCCTGCTCCAGCACCTCCTCCCTCCAGCGTACCAATCATCGCTGCGAACGCCTGCTGGTCCAGGAAGCTTCCGCATCCACCGCGCCGGCCAGATGCTCGTGCCCGTCATTGACGACGCCCACCTCATGCCGGCGGACTGCCTGCGCAAACTCCGGCTCCTGTGTGAAGACTTTCCCCGCTCCCATAACTTGGTGCTCATCGGCCAGCCGCCACTGCTCCAATCCTTGAGCCTGACCGTCAACGAGGAAATCCGCTCCCGCGTCACCTACTCGGTCGTGCTGCCACGTTTAAGCCCCGAAACCATCGAAGCCTTCATCCTCGTCCAACTGGATCGCGCCGGGCTAGCCACAACACCTTCACCCCGGAAGCCCTGGCCCTCATCGTCCGCTCCGGCGAGGGATTACTTCGTCGCACCCGCAACCTGTGCTTGAGTTCGCTCATCGAAGCCGTCCGCGACCAGACTCGCATCGTGGATCTCAAACAGGTCAACCGCGTCCTCATCCAACCCCACTGGAGGAAAGACTGTGACACCCCACTATAAACCCGGCGCACACCAGGGGCCGCGTTGGTCGCGCGAACAAATCCGCGCCGCCCGGCTGGCCCCGCTGATGCCACTCCTGCAACAGCGCGGACTCCAACTGGTCGTACGCGCGGCGGACAACTTTACCTTGCCCGCCTATCCCGGTCTCCTCCTCAAAGACAGCTACTGGCGCTGGCCGGAGCGCAAACTGGCCGGTAACGCCATTGACTTTCATGTCCAGGTCCTCGGCCTGTCCTTCCATGATGCCATGCGCCAGATCTGTCCCTTCCAAAGGTTTAGCACGTCGTTTCTGGCCCCGAATACCACATTCCCAAGCTGTGGGAAAAGCCGTGCCGACTTATCCACTGCTCCAGTTTGTACTACTATTCCACCACTGACCCTATAA
>JANYBF010000350.1 GCA_025360895.1 Verrucomicrobiota bacterium | reverse complement strand
TGGAAGAGGCCTTGATCCCACGCGGTGACGGCCAGGATGCGATGCGATAGATCGACGTACGCCGCGCTCTTGGCCAGCGCCACAATCTGCTCGACTTCCTCTGGCAACACCCGATGCCACGGCGCTTTGGGCCCTGGGGTCGGGTCGGCGTCTGGATCTGGATCGCGGCCTTCATTAAAGCCGCAACCGCAAGCGGTGTGGCTGCCGGCATAACGAACGTGCGGTAGTGAAAAATGGTCGCGAACGCGCTCGTCGTGCTCGGTCAAAGCCGTGACGTTGAAGGCGGGAGCGTCATCGCGCCACGGCACGAGCGGCAGTGGCGAACTTGATGCGATGTAAACAACCATGCACACGGCGACAAATAATGCAGCGGATCCCGGTTGATGCGGCAAGACTAAACCGGAGAAAATCCGTTCAACCACGAATGGACACGGAGACACACGAATAGGGCTTGGGGTATTCAGTCCCAACGGTGAGGCATACGCGGCTACCGAACCGTGGCCAAGGATTCAGTTTGCCACCTTTCGCTTCGCCGGCGGCAGCTTCGTTTCCATTGGTGTGCATTCGTGGTTTCCTGCCGCATGGATTTGGCTTAGGTCGCGGGGGCGGGCGAAGGTTTATTGCCGGGGCGGGGTGGGGTGGTTGTGGCTGGAAAGCTTTTCCACAGGCCCAAGGGCAGGCAACCGAGCGCGATCAGGGCGACCTGACTGCCGACGAAAGTCATCAGCCAGCGGAAGGCTTCGTCCATGAAACCGTAACTGTGCAGGCCGATGCCGAGCATGTTGGTGCCGAACCACGACCACGCCGTGATGATATTGCCGAAGATGGCGAGGTTCGCCAGGCCACGATCCTTCACCAATCCGCCCCAGCGCGCATGAAGGATCAATGCGTTCCAGATCACGATGAGCAGGGCGCCATTTTCTTTGGGATCCCAACCCCAGAATCGCCCCCAGGATTGGTCGGCCCAGATGCCGCCCAGCACGGTACCGGTGAAACTAAATAGCGTGGCGAAGCAGACGATGGCGTAAACCATCTTGGCCAGCGCCTTGCCCAGATTTACGCCGGCATTCGGGCGGCCCACCTTGGCGGCCAGCAGTGGCGTGAAGATGCCCAGTACCACATACGCCATCGCCAAGACGCCGGCGACGAACGTCGAAGCGTAGCCGAGCGTCACGACGACGACGTGAGTGGCTAGCCAGAAGTTGGTATCGAGCACGGCTTGCAACATTTCCATCGTGTCACCGCCGAGCGCGAGATTGTGGGCGATCAGCAAGGTGATGAAGCCGGCCAGCCCCGCCACCGCGCTGCCCAAGCCGAGCTTGTAAATGCGTTCGAGCACCAAGCCCAGCACACACGCGCCCCAGCCGATGAAGATCGCCGAGGAGTAAAGATTCGTCACGGGCGGACGACCTTCCAGCGCCATGCGGTAAATCAGAGCAAACGTGTGAACCGCAAACGCCAGCGCGATCAAATAAAAGGCCGAGCGGCGAAATGATTCCGAGAGATTCGCCCACGTCCCAAACGTCAGCAAAGCGGCCCCGGCCAGTACAAAGGCAACGATGTAGATGATGGTCGCATGGAGGAACAATTTTATCTGGTTGAAGTAATATTCCGACCGGCCCTTCTGCGCTTCCCGGGCGAAATCCGGGGCGAGCCAGTTTTTGTAGCCGGCCACCGCGCTGTTGAACTCCGGGGTGTCCTTGGCCGCGTAGGCGGTGGCCATGCGGGCATAAAAGCCCACCGCCGGCTGGACTTCCCCGCTGCGGATCGTGCCGAGCAAACTGGCGCCGACATTTAACCAGGCGTCCCGGTCTTCCGCCGGCTTGCTCGGCGGGACCGCGCGCGGATAAGAATTGTTGGCGGTGGTTTCAAACTGTTGTCCGAGGCGCAGGATTTTTTGCAAGGCGGCTTGATCTGGGGCGCCGCCCGTTTGTTGCGTCCGCATCGCGGCCAGGCCGCCGGGAAGGGCCGCCTGGTATTCGGCGAGCAATTGCACGAAGTTGGTCGTGCCTTCGGGCTGGATGCTGTTTTTGAGCCGTTCGTAGATGTTGATCGCGTTGGCGAGTTTGAGCACCTGCTTCTGATACGTGGTCCGCTGCGCCGCTTCCTTGACCTCACTGGCGCTCTGTGCCTGCGTCATGATTTCGCCCAGCATTGGGGTCAAATCGTTGTAGGGGTAATAACGCAGGCCGGACTTCTCGATGCCCTTGTCCCCAAGTTTGAATTCGCTGATGAGATCGGGGTGATGGATCAAAAAGATCGCCCGCGTGTCGGCGACTTTCGGTTGGAAGAATACTTCCAACAGCCAGTCCGTTGACTTGAGTTTCTTGGGATGCCGCCAGAACTGCCAGGATGGCAGGAGTTCGAGTGGGACATCGCCGGTGCTGCGGATCTGGAGCAGGGAATTGCGCGCCACGGAATCCAGCGGTTGGACGCGGCCATTGAGCAGGGCCGGCAGGCGACCAAATTCCGCCGTGTGCAATGGCTCGTTCTTTTGCGGCAACAGCACTACGACGATCTCCGTCGCAAACAGCGCCACAAAAAACCATGGCAGATATTTGAGGAATGTTTTCATGGGGTTTTGCGTTTGGCCGCGAACCCGATCAGGTGGGTCATAAACTGCCAGATCATTCCGGCGGCCACCAGCCCGCAGGCGAGATAGGGCGTGAGCCAGCCCGGATTATCCACGACTTGCAGGATGGTGCCCTTCTCATCAACCTCATCGTAGCTCTGTTGAAAGAACGTCTTGCCATCGTAACGTAATGGCTCGTTCATGCGGATGGTCAGTTCGCGATTTTCGCCCGAGTCCGGGCGTTCCAACCGGATGCGGCTGGAAAAGTTCTTGGGCTTTTCCGTCCCCGCGTAACGGTCGAATCGGAAATCAATCAAGTGCAGCCGGTACGGTTTGTAATAACGCTCCGGCCGCAGAGACAGTTGCAGTTCCTGGCCACCGATGGTGAGGGTTTGCGGGCGGGCAAAGTGGCCGGACAATAAAATGGGCCGGACGGCGCCGGCGGGGGTAATTAATTCGACAACGGTCGAGGGGATGTCGCGATAGTTCATGCGGGTTTCCTTCGGCAGACCGCGCCACCAGATTTGCCTCCCCGCAACGTTCTCCGCTTGCACGAGTTCAAACGCGCTGGACTCGTTGGTGTCCGAAAGCGCGGAATTGGAATAAAACTTCGCGGGCCGCAACTTGAAGGGCAGGTCCGGATGCACGACTTCGCCGCCCCGGGCCAGCAAGCTGGCGGGAAGGGCGACCACCTTGTCCGCTTTGGCATCCATCGCATCAATGATCGCCAGTTCCCACCGGCTGCCGGACTCGGAGAAATTTGAGGAAGCACCCTCGCGAATGGACATGTGGCTTTCCGTGGACAGCATGTCGGTGGCGAATTGCCCGAGCAGCAGAAGGACGACGCCGAGATGAATCATCGCAATGCCCAGCCGTTTGAATCCGGGTTTGTAATAGCGCAGATGCGCGGTGAATAAATTGATGAGCAGCAATCCCCCGACGAGATAGCCGCCGGGGAAAATCGGGAGGTGCCAATTCGCACCGGTCGGTTGCCAGTAAATGAACAGACTGCGGAAGAATTCGCTCTGCGCCTGATAGAGGCCGAGCTTCACCTGCGCGACCGTGCCCCAGAAAACCAGGATCAACCCCATTGCCAGCAGGGCCACGGCGAGTTTCACCGAGGTGAAGAATTTGTAGAGCGCGGTGAGCATGTCAGTATTTCACGGTTTGCACGAACTTCGTGAACACCGCCCTCTGACTCTCCACCACCTGCGCGTCGCCCATGAGCTTGTAGAACCAGGCCTGGCCCGGCTGCCTGACCATCGCCCCGATGATGGACGCGGGTTGGCCCGTCCGGCCATCATTACCGCTCAGCTCGATGAAAGTCGCCGTGCCGGTTGCCACCGGGATTTCTTTTGCCTGTTTCTGCAACTCCGCCTCGCTCCAATCCGATTGTCCCAGTTGCTTGCGCCAGCGATTCACATTCGCCGCCAGCCCACCGCCATCGCCACCGGACATGCTGACGTTCACTGCGGCTTGCGCTCCGCCATCACCGGTGAGGGCGAATTTTGCCACCAGAAATTGTCCACCGGGGATTTCCTTCCAACCGACGGG
>JANYBF010000349.1 GCA_025360895.1 Verrucomicrobiota bacterium | reverse complement strand
GATTCAGGTCAAGTTGGTAGTCACGGGCGACGACTCTCGGGCCTGAATCTTTCCTTGGGTGCTGCCGCTCCTTGAGCTTGGCCATTCTGTGCGCCTCGACTTGTGCCAGAAATTCCTGCGCCGTTAGCCAGGAGCGTTTCTCACCGCTCTTTCCTTGATCCGGAATTTCGGTGCCGACATCACCAGGAGAAGCGCTCATATGCTCCACTCCGCACGGGCCGTGGTGTCCTTCAGGAAGCGCTCAAGCTCCTTGACGGAGTAGAGCGGTCGCCGGGTGGCGCGTGAAGGTCGCAGCAGGCCGCGAAGGGTGAGCCGGTCCAGTGTCGCCGGGCTGACACCAATGGTCTTAGCGGCCTCGATTCGATTCAAGGCGAGCTTCGGCGGAACTCCATTGGAGTTATCAGTCGTTATCACGCCGCGACTATGTCACGGCATGGACACGAGTAATACCGACAGCAGGCGGAGGCAGGTGTCGGATTTACTTCTCTTTTGGACGCCCTGGCTTGCGATAGTGAAGACCGATGCGCTGGCAGATTTTTTCGATCCGTTTAAGTTCACCCACTCGATATGGACCGAACCGATTCACTAGAACCTCATGCAATTGACGCACCGACCCTAGTGCATTTACGCCGCGCCAGTACATCAGCATGAAAAAGTAAATCTCCATCGCCGAATGACCAACGTCAGGCATGCCAAATTTCTTCGGCTTGCGCGAAAACCCTGCCGAGTACGCCAACAGAAATTCGGTCATTTCGTCATACGTCCGATCAACGGAAGTACACAATGCTCGTTTCGCCAATCGGCGGAACGCAGGATACCAATCGTTTACAATCCCATAGAAAATCTTGGCGCCGTGTTCTAATTGCTCTGCCGTGAACTTGCTTTCGTCCAATTCCGGGGCTCGTTCAATTTCAAATTGCAATGCTTCAATCATCCACACCGCGATGGCGCACGAATGCCCGATCAACGCGCCCATTCGGTTTGGTGTCAAGTTCAGATCATCCTTGATTCTTGCGACTGGAAACATCGTTGCGCCGATCTCCTGCTCGACTTTTTCCACCCACGGCGGCAGTCCCTCGTCAGGTAGAAAACTGGTTATCGGAAACAGCGCTTCCAACTTCAGGAATTCATTTGCCAGCCGGCGCAGCCAAGCTTTGCGGTCTTCTTCCGGACTAACTCCTGCCTCGCTCATTTCTAATTTTGTGCTGTTGCTCGCGCCTGTGCCTCATCTCCCGCGCCCGTTTTCGTGAAAGTGACTCTCTGCGCCATGCTCACTGAGTGCTCGTCTCGCAAATGACCATAGACGCGCATGGCCAATGCTCCACCGTCTTTGTGGCCCAACCAACGGGACACCGTCGGGATATCAACGCCGGATTCGATGCAAAGTGTCGCAAAAAGATGTCGCAAGTCATGATGCGTAATTCGCGCAAAGCCGACCTTCTTCGCCGCCCGATCCATTGACCTTTGGCATTCTTTGACCTCCATCACTGTCGTGTTCGCTGGCTCTTGCTTTCGCTCGTGCCGGAGTCGCTCCAACAGTTGCCGCATCTCTGGAATCATTGGCACACGCCGCACGGTCCAATTTTTTGTGCCCGTCTCCGCATCGCCCCGAACCAAGATTTCTCCTTTCTCGAAGTCGCAGTCCCCCCAGGCGATCAATGCGGCCTCCCCTTTGCGAAACCCACCGAAAGCTAGAAATCGCACCAGATCAGCGCAGGGAGCACTCCACCCGCTACCGCTGTTCTCAATCTCGGTCACGAATTTTTGGAATTCCGCCGGCTCGGGTAGCGTAAGAATCTTTGCCCGCTCACTGGCCCGCTTTATGAACTTGGCAGGATTGTCATATCGTGCTCCCACTTCGACCCCAATCTCCAGCAGTGTCTTTAGTATCCCCACCGTGTGATTGAACGCCGTCGGACTGGCCTTGGTGCCAAATCGCCCGGCCCAATCCAGGCACTCGGTCTTCGTGACGCTGCGGATTTCCTTTCGCTCAAAGCCTGGCCAACTCTTGCTCAAGGCAGCAATTCTTTGATCGTGATATTCCTTGGTGCGTGGCTTGAGTGAGACATCGCCGGCAACTCGACTCTTATGGATGATTGTTGCATCTTTGAAAGTCATCTTCCCCGAAGCCACCGCATCCACAGATTCGGCGCGCTGTCGTTCAGCCTTCTCGAAGTCTCCCAAACGCAACTTGGCAACGGAGATCAAATCAGTATTCAGACTCCTTCGGATGAGCTTGCCCTTAACGCGTAAGCGGGCATAGTAAGTGCCTGATGGAACGTACCGGATCAGATTTGCATACGAAGTTTTCTGCCACTCCTTTTTGGTTTTGGCAGCCGTGTTTGTCGCAATTTGCTGTTGCACAGCGACAGTATACAAAAGCAGTATTCAAAAGTCAATTCGACGTTGCTAGTTATTACGTAAGTTGCTTATCATAAACGGTTGCGCCTGTAGCTCAGTTGGATAGAGCATCTGCCTTCTAAGCAGATGGTCGTGGGTTCGAATCCCGCCAGGCGCACCATCCGAAGTGTCCGAACACGCCGCACTCTCATCAACTTCGAGTTCGTTCTGGGGGGATTTTTCGATTCATCGTCACTGCTCAAAAAATGCTAAAATCTCCGCACCGGCGCGATTCGCGAGTTGGCCGGACGCAGGCAGTCAGAAAAAAACCACCGATCTCGAAGAGATCGGTGGCTGAAAAATGGATCAATTTCTTTATCTAAACTTACTGAAAGTTTGCGTTGTCCGGGTTGGTTGTGCCCTTCTTGCTCCAATCTTTCGGCGCACCCTCGTCCCAAGCCGTCCAAGGTTTGTCCGGCTGCACTTCATCCGGAGATGTCTTCAGGTAAGTTGATTTGGACATATGATAATCAGTTTCCTCGACGATGGTCGGAGTGATGAACATGATCAGATTTGAATTCTCGCGTTTTTTACTGTCTTGGCGGAATAAGAGGCCAATCCACGGGATGTCACCGAGAACGGGCACTTTGACGTAGCCTGTGGTGGTCCCGTCACTAACCAAGCCACCCATGACCAGCGTATTGCCGCTGGGAATCATGACCCGAGTCTCGATTTTGCGGATGTCGTAGATATCCGCCTCGTTCACGGTGCCAGCGACGACTTTTTTGGCAGTACCCGAAACCCGCGAGACTTCTGGAACGACATGCAAATTCACATAATTGTTCGCAGAAATGCGTGGCGTAACATTCAAAATCACACCCAAGTTGGTGTAAGTAACCTGTGAGCCGCCGGGAGAACCTTGGGTGCCCGCCGTGGTTGCGAAGATGGGGTAGGACCGCGTGACCGAGAGATTAGCCGCCTCGTTATCTAAGGTGACAGCCCGCGGTGTGGCGATGACTTTGGAATCAGCTTGCTGGTTCAAGAACGACAAGGTGGCGCTCAGGCCATCCGCGTTCAAAAATGCGGTCAGCGGGACTCCGTGATCTGCGTAAATCATCTTAGGATCGAAGAGGAGATTGCCACCCGGAACCTGTGGGGTCGGCGGGGTGCCAACCGCGCCTGGAAACGATGGGGTCGAACCGACCGCATTGTTACCGTAGGTAATTTTCTGGTGTTCAAGCGTGCCTGCCCAGTTGATGCCTTTGATGGTTTGCGGATTCAGCGAGGTTTCCACGAGCTTGGCTTCGATGAGCACCTGCTTGGTGATGGTGTCGAGCTGCTCCACCAGTTTGAGCACGGCTTCCTGTTCTTTTTCCGTTGCCGAAACGACCAACTGACTGGTACGGACATCGGCCATGACTTTACTGCGCTTGTCACTAAGGGTTGTCTGGACGGAAGCGAGAATGTTCGTGGGCGCGGCGTACTTGAGTTGAATGACCCGGGTCTCAAGCGGTTCGGCGGCGGCGGGGTCTTTGATCGTGACGCGGGCGATCTTGTTCTTGGGATCATCCACGATCTGGAGCCCGTAGGTGGTGACGAGCGCGGTCAACGCCTGTTCGGCGGTGAGATTCTCCCAGCGGATGGAGATATTGGGCTGGGTGCGAATCTGGCCTTTCTCGTCGGGTTGGCCGTAACCGACTCTCGGGTCCATGATATAGTTGATGCCCGCTTGTCGCGCGAGGTTATCAATCGCGGTCGTCAGCGGCACATCCTGGAATTGGATGAGCGGGATGGTGACACCTGGGGCGATGGGTGGCGGCGGCGGGGCGGGTTCAGCCGCAGGAGGTGCCGCAGCGGGCGGGGTTGGGTTGGCGGCCGGAGCCGCAGTTTCGTTCTGGGCCATGACCAGATTGCAGGCGGTCAGCCCGACGAGGGTCACGATGGCGAGTTTCGCTTTCATTTTCTTTTTTTTATTTGTTCGGTTGTTGAGCGACTACAAGTTATGAATTGAAACAACAGCTCAACGTGCAGGTTAATTTCAGCAGGCGTGATGCCACGAAGGGCGTTTGGTCAATAACCCGGCCAATAAGACTTGAGCAAAGGGACGGGTGAAACTCTTTGTCCACCTACGAGACAAGACTGTTTGCGGGCTGTGGGCGGAAGTTCGCCGGTCAACGTGGGATGTGCCAGACCAGCCACGTAAACCCGGCACTTCGTTGCACCCAAATGGTGCATCGCTACGCGGTCAGCGGAAAAAGTCTCGAACTGCCAATCAGCTCAAAACACTACGAAGATACGGAGGCAGAAAGGCGGGGGTGAACCGTATGGCCGCACCGCGTGCCCACTCCGATCCCAACGGGTCAGGAGAATTACGACAGAATCACTTCTTGTTGTGGAGGCGCAATTCGCGGCGCTCGCCGCCAACTTGCACAAGGACGGTACCCTTGACCACGTTGATTTCCACACACCGAACGCGCATACGACCGGCGGTGGTCATCACATCGCTTTCCTCCCCGGTCGTGAACGTGGTGGTGTTAATGATGGCCAATGGTTCGGTCGCGGTGCCGGAAATTCCTTTGAGCGACAAATCGCCCACGGACGCCGCGGGATCTTTCACCCTCACCGGTGTATCCGAGTTGTAAACCCGGGTGGCGTTGGGAAAGAAGGGGTCTTTGCCTTCGGTGGGAGTTTTCGGAATGACAAAAACCGATTGGGGAGGATGCAACAGCACGGCGACAGGCACTTCGCTCTTGACGGGGGCGGACGTAGCGGCCGGAGAATTTGTCGTGGTCGCCGCTGGCAACGCCAACGTCAAAGCTGTTAGAGCGAGCGCAATTTGGGCGGCGGGGAGTTGGAATGGGCGGAGCTTCATAGCGGCGGTTCGAGCAATCATGGGTTGCCGGGTTTGACCAGCGTGACGATATCCATCCTGAACGAAAGTTTTTCCCGGTCCCCGGCGACCGGACTGGCATCCACATCCAAGCTCAGATTGACCACGCGCATGAGTGGAAATTGATTCTCGAAGTCGGCAATGAAGCGCCCAAGATCGTGGTAATAAGCCTTGCCGCCGACGTTAAGGGTGGCCTGTTTGTAAGGAAAGTTCGGGAGCAGGTTCACGTCCGTCTGTGAACTGATGGGACCAAATTGGGGAATCTCGACCTTGTAGCCCGTCTTGAATCTTTTCATGGTATTGATGCTCCACGAATAAAGATCCCCCGAAGCCATTGTGGATTCCTGCTCCGTCAACGACTGGGAAACCTCGGCCAAGGCGGCTTCCATCTCACCGGCATTTTTCACGGCAGTTTCCATCACCTGCAGTTTGGTATCGTCTTCACTCTTTTTCTTGGCCAAGAACTGCAAATTGTCATATTGCCACTGGATGAGGCCGTAGCCCAAGCCGCCCAGCGTGAGCAGGGTGGCCAGGATCAAAACGATGATCTGGTTGCGTTTTGTTTTGGTCAGTTTGCTCGAGCTCATCGTGTTGTGTCGGGGTAACGCCATTCAAGGGTGAAGAGGACAATCGCCCGGCCGCTATCCGGGGAAATTTGCGGGGGGGAGAGATTTTTCAAATTCACCCGATTGGCCGCGCTGAGTTGGGTGTGGAAGTACGCGTTGGCCGCGAGGGCTTCCTTGAACTTGGTGACCTGGTCACCGGGGCTGGCGGACGTGTCGCTGGCATCCAGCGTGAGAGTGATTTTTTCCGTAACCGTCGCTGGGTTGCCCGGCAAAACCTTGCTGCCATTGGTGCGCGCTTTGACCCCCTCCACCAAGACGTAGCTTTGATCCACCTTCAGATGGGCGAGCTGGACTTCGTCAACGGTGGTCTGTTGGAGCGTGTGCAGCAGGGAGCCGTAAAGGAAGCGATTGGTGGCAAGGGTGTGCAACACAGCAAGCTTGGCGTTGGCGTCAATCATCCGTTGCCGGTTCTCCATGACTTGCTTGTACACGGTCGCTTTCGAACTCATGGCGGCCTGCACCCGGCCGATGTCCTTGTTGGCCACCATGGCTCGCAACTGTAACGAACTGGCCCAGACCAACATCATGATGATCAGCACAGCGGCCACCCAAAGCACGCGTTTAATTGGGTCGCGCCGGCGCAGGTCCGCGATGGCTTGGGTCTCAGCAAGAAGATTTAGGCGGATGGGCATAGGTCAATTAATCCAAAATAATAAATCAAGCATGGTCAGCGGCCCGCCTACCGGCGCCTGGGAGCCTCGGCCATTTTGAATTGTGGATTGTAAATTTTTCATTGATTAGAGCGCCGCCACGGCGGTACCGACGGCGACGGCCATTTGGGCCGCCAGGCGTTCGATCTCGGCGGCTTGTTGGGGTGGCAGCTCCATTTGCAGAAAGGCCGTCGGATTCCAAGTCTTCGTTTCCGTCATCAATCCCGTTTGCAGGGCTTGCACAATAAACTCCGAACGGGCGGAACCGCCCGTCAGGAAAACCTGGGCGACATGCCGGTCCTGCTGATGCTCGTAGAAATCCAACGAAGCGCGCAATTCGGTCGCGAGGGGAGCCAGGACGGATTCGAGGACCGCCTCAACTTCGTTCGCCATCCCCACTTTAATACCTTCGGCTTCGGCGTAGCTGATACTGATGGCTTCGGCCACAGCGGCCGTCAGGCGGTCGCCCCCAATGTTGACGACCCGGCTGAGGACCAGTTCGCCCTGCTGAAGAATGCAAATGGAGGAAGACTTGAAGCCGATATCCACGAGGGCGACGACCTCATTCGCAAAAATATCCGGAAACGTCATTTCGAAGGCATTCACCGGACCGATCAGTCCGGGTGCGATAAATTCGGCTACCAAACCGGCGCTCTTGGCGGCTTGCACATAATCATCCACCAGTTGTCGTCGGCCGCCGGCGACGAGAACTTTTTGTTTGGCGACGCCAGGGGCTTTGCCACCGTCGGGGCCATTGGCCGGTGTTCCCGGCGGCAGGAAATGGCAGTCGAAGACGTAGTTGGCGAGATCTTGTTGGAGATAATTCCGCGAATTGTGTTTCAGCACCAGGCGCATCTCATCCACTGGCAAACGGGGTAGCTCGACATGCCGGACCAGTCCATCGTTCACGCTCGTGGTCAGGGCCACCTGCCGGGTCTTGGCCCCGAGCGCCTGACTGACGGCGCGCAGATGTTCCGCCAACATCTCGGGTGTCAGCACACTGTCAAAAATCGGGGCATCCAGCACCGCAAAGCGAGCCAGCCGAAAATTATTACCCCGCCTTTGCAAGTGGACGGCTTTGGTGGTGCGACTGCCAAGATCCACCGCTAGAATCTGGTCGCGCCGATGGTACGATCCGTTATTGGAGAAGGGCCGGGCCATGTTCGTTGTTCTTCAGTTAGCTATTTGATTGCAAGCCGCTTCCTGGCCGGCATCACCCACGCCCCGCATGGAATTCTGCGGGGACGCGACCGGAAAAAACTGCGTGCGTCTGGAAAGTAATTAGCCGATTCCATGCCACCGGGGCCAAGACGGGAAAGTGTGCCGCAGGTTAGGATTCGGACCGGGTGGGGAAGGTTTCCAACTGACCGTTGGCATCGCTGATCCGGAAACCGCGCAAAACCAAGCGGAGCGTTGCCTTGGCCGATTCAAATTTTTCCGGACTGGAAAAACTGTTGAATTCCAAGACGCCGACGGGCGAAGCAATGAACGTCACCCGGGCAACCCGGGCCACGCCGTCCACTTTACAATTCAGATCGAAGGCGGGGCCGCGACCATTGGCGGCCGTCATCGAAAATTCTTCCTGGACTCTCAAATCCAAAAACTGAGCGGACAGCCACGTGCGGCAAAGGTCAACATCCGGTGATGAGGCCGCGCCACTCCCCGACCCCGCGATCCGGAAACTCACAACACAACTGTAATCGCGGTTCACCAAAACAACCTTTTCCGGATTGGCGATCAGCGCACGAAAGTCTTGCGGCACGGCCAGCATCAGTCGCCGGCCCCCCACGCTCATAACCACGCGTCGAGCTTGTTCATGCCCTCTGATTTCGCCGTCCTGCACGGTGGCATTGAGGGTAGTTGGCGCCAGCGGTGACCCGGCGGCGGGTCCATCGCTGGTGGTCGGGTCGGCCAGCAGGCGGAGACCGAAACCGGTGGCGAGCGCCAAGAGGATGGGTTTACGGTACAACACTGTAATTGACGGTATTGACCGGCGGCAGAGCCCAGTTGTAACGGATCGGCACGAGGGCACACGGCATGCCGGGCGGCTGCTTGGCTGGGTCGAGGAAATTTTGGTCAAAACTAAAATGCCGGGTGGGCGGCACATAATACGAACTGCTGCCGGGCGTCACAAACTGGCCCGTCGCCTTCGTACTGCTGTATAAATTGATGATGGAGGTGTTAAGCCACACGTCCCGAGAGCTGGTCCAGTTTTCCAGGAGCCGCGGCAGATTGTGGACGCCCCCACTGAACGTGGATGAGGTAAATCCAGTGGAGGGGACAATGCCCGTCAGGATGGCGGCATTGACTGTGATGGTGCTCGAAGCATTCGGGCCGGTCGAACTCGCAGTAAAGCTGGTGGAATCCTGCCAAGCCGAGGAAAGCAGGGTCAGGGCATCGGACATGAGCGCCGAAGGAATCGCAGTCGAGGTATTGGTGGAAGCGAGATTGTTGGTGGCATTGTAATTATCCCAAACGTAGAGCGGATTGGGCGTAGCAAGACTCCACCCCAACCCACCGTTGCGAGGCGGAGCGGCAGCATTGGCAAGCCGGACACCGGAAAGTTGCGCGGACGTGTTAGCGCGATTGTCCGCCGCATACAGGATTGTGGGATAGGTGCCGGAAGCGGTCGGGAATTTTGCGAGCACGGAAGGGTTGGTCTTGATCCAAAGGCCGTACTTGTTCACATCAATTTGGGTGGTCAAAATGTCCTTGTCTTCCCGTTGGTCGCGGAACTGATTGGTGAGCGACAAAAATGGAAAATTGGTGGCCAAGGCGCTGTAGTTGGTTGACGAAATGATGGTCAAGGGTGCGGAATCCTCCCCCGGCACCTGACCGGCGGCGCCCGCTTGAATTCGCGCGGTGACGGTTGCATTACTGACCAGGAGGACCACTTGCGCCTGGTTATACAAGCGTTGCTGGCCTTGAACCGAAGAGGTCAGTTCACCTGTCGGCGGCTGTTCGATCAGGGAATACGTGTTGGTCATGTTGAGCGAAAGCGTGATCGTCGGGACGTTCGTTTTGTAATTCGGAGAGCCATTGAAAGTCCCGGCGCCCGCGCCCGACCACGGCCCCGCGCCATTATTGGCCGGGGAGGTCAGGGTACCCGTGGTGGTAACGGTGTCGTTGAAGATCGTCGGCGTACTCGCGCCGGTGTAAATGTCGCCATTGGCATGAACCCGCCCATTCACCGTCATGGGTGCAGCGGTGCTGAACTCCATCAGACTGTTGTAAAAGATGGCGTACGTGCTGAGGGGCACGAGCGCTAACAGCACATCTATCTGGGCGGCGTTGGTCAAGGAAGCCCGACCGTTCAAGTTTTTGACATTCGAGACGATGCGATAGACCGGCGCATTCATCGTAAACAAACCCGGGTATTGCGAGGGCAGGGGCCCGCTGTAGGAGGCCAGGTTCATGACGTAAGTCCGGTTCGCGTTTCCCTGGCCATCGGAGAATTGGAAATTGTCCCAATAGGCCCCCACATTGTCCGCAGCGGAAGGCACGTTGGTCTGGTACAGCCCAAGGTTCGCGACGACGCCCCCCAGTCCAAACGCAGCAAAATCATACGCCATCCGGGCGTAAACTTTTTCCACCGCCGCTTCGGCGGCGTTGACGTTTGCCACATAGGTATTGTTGCGATTATTCAGACGGGCAACGGTGCCGGATCGCTGCATGGTCGCGGCCAGAACAATGAGGCTCACGGCGACGATGCTCATGACCATGAGCAGCGCATACCCGGCCGAATGACGGCGTTGGGGGGAAAGGATTGTTTTCATGGTCCATCCGGAACGTGGGGAGTGATTTTGAACTCCATCTTGTAATAGTCGTACTGCAGCCCCGGCCCGACCGCCGTTAGTGGGTACTGGTACTCGGCGAACTCGAGCAGCACACTCACCACGCCCTTGTGGGTCAAATCCGTCTGCGTGACTCCGCGGTAGTTCTCCGCCCGAAATGACATGCTGTTCGCGGTGATGTTGGTGAGGCCACTGGCAATCAACGTACGGTCCGGGAGTGGGGAGCCACTGTGTTGGCGGTATAACTTGCGCTCCGTGGTATCAAAATAATAAACGATATAGTTCGAAGCACCCGTTGTCAGTTGCAGGCGGACCGCTGGCCCCTGCTGCACCGACCCGTTGGCAATCGCGGTAAAGTTGGAAAATACGCCGTTACCAATACTCCAGATTTTGGCCGCCCGGATGTCCTCGGTGAGCCGGTCAAAGGCCCGCCGCGACTGGTCGCTCGCCCCCAGCTTACTCTGCACCAGTTGATCATGCCGCTGGCCAAAAAGATGCAGCGAAATCAACCCCAGCGTCACCATGCTGAAGATGCCCATGCTGATCATCAACTCGACCAACGTGAACGCCGCCCGGTCGCCACCCCGGGTCCGCGCCGGAGGATTCATCGGGAAAAGCGTCATAGTGTGTTGGGATCGCGATTGTCGGGAGCGAAGTAGGTGGCGATCGAATTTGTGAAATACGTCGCCACCGTGCCAACGGTGAACGGCCAGACAGTGTCCACCTGCATCATCTGCAGTTGCACCGGCGGACTGGCCACGTTATTGAAATAGAACATTCGGACGGTGACATAATTAGTGGCGCGAACGACGTTGGTTCCGGAATAGGGCAAATCCAAGGTTGTCCAGGAATATCCCGTTCTCGTTTTGGTGCTGCTGTCGTACTGCGGGTTGAGCAGGTTCAAGTTGGTCAACTCGTTCCTGGTACTCCCGGTCGAATAGTCCCAGACCGCTGAGCGCCCTTGTTCGATTTGCTGGACCGCGAGCGCCTGGGCCGCCAGTGAGTAACCGGTCCATTCCGCATTACGGGCGGATTGCACGTAGCCCGTGAGGATTCCGGCAAACACCAGGCCCGTCACCGCGAGCGAGATCACCACTTCGCCAGCGTGAAACCCGCCGCAGGACGATTTGCCCGGCAAAGGTTTGAGCGAGTGATAATTTTGACACCAACCGCCACGTCCCCCTCCTTCGTGAAGAAAATCCTCATAACCACGATACTTGTGGAACCAAGGCTGGCACTCCATGTGCCTAGCCATTCGCCGCCTCCCATTCCGCCACCGCATCCAAATCACCTTCTCATCCAGAAACGAACGCGGCTCTTAACTGGAAGCCAGACCGCCTTAGTCAACCTCAGCCCAAGATGTAATCAGAAATCTTCCGTTACCGCCCATGCGGCCGAGGGCTTCGTCGTAGTGGAATTTAAAGTGTCCGTTCATCCGGACGGAACTGACCATCAACGCACCCGTGAAGTCTTGATCACTGTTGCCACCACCATTCATGGTGACTGCTGCGTTAGGCGCGACGAGTACGCCGGTGAACTCGCCGTTTCCGTTGAGCGTGAAGGATGTCACGGTGTCGGCACAGTAAACAATGAAGTTGCCCGCGAAGCCGTTGCCATTCATGACGCCATTGCCACCGATGGTAATGCTATTGCCTCCGGAATAGACTACGATGGAGCCACCCGGAGCGATGGTGATTCCATCGCCGCTACCCATGCTGAGTCCGTTCGGCAGGGAAATCCGGCCGGTGCCGGTCACAATCGTAGTGCCCGACAGCGAAGTGGCGTAATAATCGCCATTGCCGATGATGTGGTCGTAGTGGTTGGTGGTGTAGGTAGGAGTGGTTAGATATACAGAGTAGGTGTAAACAGATGTCGGATACGAGTAGGTTTGCACCGGATACGTGTAGCTCGTGATGCCGGTGATCAGGTTGTAGATATACCAAGTGCCACGGCCCGATTGCGGTCCCGAGGTGACGATGTTGGTGGTAACACTACCCAAATAAGTGCCGGCCACGGGGTAGGTTTTCAAACTGGTACTCAATGTTGCGTAGTTGGTGCTGGTGCCTGTTGGCGCCGGGCTGGGCAGGCTTGCGACCGTTATATTGGCCGTGTTCGTCGTCAGCCCCGGCGGCACGGGACTCGGATAAATACTGGTGCTGACGGTGGTCGTGTTGGTTGTGACGGGACTCATAACGCCCGCAGACGGCGCGCCCGGGTAGGTCGTGCTCGAGAAAGTGGTGCTATTGGTAGCCAAGCCGGTGAGCGTCAGGACATCGCCGGCCGGCGGCGGCGGCGCGGTGCTGTTGATGGGTGAAGTGGTGTTCGGAAAAGTGAAGTTGGCCGTGTCGAGCACGTAGCCTGGTTGGAGGCCATTATTGCTGGTCTGCCAGGCGTGTGTACCCACTCCGCCTTGACTGCCGACCGTCGCCGTGCCGCCCGGGCCAGTGAAAACGCGGCCGTAAATGTTGGCGTTTTGCACTGAAACGGTGCTAACAATGCCGTCGTTCGAGGCAATATCGCCGTGGTCTTGGACCTTCGCGGGGTCCGGACGTCCGTTGGTGCTTTTGGTCGGATCCTGGGAATCAAAGCTGTCGGAGCTGACTCCGTTGCCTCTCAAATCAATGCCGTGCTTGGCGACCATTGCGGCGAGAAAGAGGCTGCCGCGAGAAGTGGTGACCCGGACCGCACGGTTGATGGTGGCCGTTGGTTGAGGTACCCCCACAGCGGCAAACATGACCGTCGGGGCGTTGCCAGCAAAGATGCTGGGAGGCGTGACGAACGCCCGCGAAGTAATGACGGGGGCGTTCGGATTGCTGTTCTCAATGACCACCGTGTAACTCCCGTTGGTGAGCGTGCGTTCCATGGTGTAAGTCGTTCCATTCGGCGTCCAACTGTCCGCGTTGAGATTGGCGTAATTTACATTGAGGTGTTGGAGCGCTTCTTCCACGCCCGCTTCCGAAAGACCCAAAGCCAGGTTCCACGTTTGCGAGCGGGCGCCGAGCAGGGACTGCTGGTTTACATAAGTCAAATAACCGGCCACGCTGACGGCGAGCAACGTCATTATGAACAGGGTCACTATGAGTGCGCTGGCAGTTTCGTTGCGGAGGGAGTTGTTGATTTTCATAATTTGTCTGGGTCAATGTTGCTTGCGAATGACCACGCGGGCCGTCTGGATGTTCTCGCTGACGTCGTTGCCTTGCGGCATCTTGCGGGAAGCTTTCCAACTGAGGCTGACGCATTTCACGGTCTGCGAGAAATTGTTGGTGGCGGCCGGGTAAATGTCATAGGTGCCGCTGACGGGGTTGCGCTGGTAGAGGTTAAACGACAGGAGCGTGCAGTCCGAAAGCAAGACTTGCGAGCTGCTTCCGACCGTGCGCAGCAAGTTGCCGCTGTAGGAATTGAAACTGTAGTTCACGTTCACGCCATCCCCATTGATGATCGTGAGACTGCTGGCAGTGGCGGCGGTCACGGCTTGGGCCTGGCGAATCTCCTTGCTCAAGATGTCCATGGCCGCGCGGTTGATCTTGTCGAGTTCGGCGTAGTTTACCATCGCGGCAAAACTGGTGGTGCTGAACAGGTAAATGGAACCGAGCGCCACCCCGGCCAGGCTGAACGCCCCGGTCGCCATCAGGACTTCCACCAGGGTGAAGCCGCTCCGCGATTTTGGTCGGCGCTTAATAAACATAATTCTGAATCCCGTCCTTGGCGATGTAGGTCGTCAGGCTGCGCGTGCGGGTTGTGTTCTGACTGGTCCAAGTGAGAGTCAGGTCCAACCTCCGCATCTTGTCCTTGTAGCTGGTGTTGTACGGAAATGCCCCGATGGTAACCTGGCCGGTATAAATCGTCCCGGTGTAGTTGCTCGTTGCGTAATCACCATCGTAGGTCGCGCTAAAATTGGCGGGGATGAATCCGCTGGTGTTGACCTGATCCCAACTGTAGAGGCGGAGGGTTTCCGCTTTTTCCACCATGACTTGGGTGGCGCGCTGATTTTCCTGAATCTGGCCGATAACTCGGAAGCCGTAACTGAAGCAGCCCATCAAGGCCGCCGCCCCGATCGCGATGATCAGGATCGCGATGACGACCTCGGTAATCGTAAAGCCAGCCGCCTCGCGATTTGCCCGGCAAGGGTTTGAGCGATCAGTGACATTGCTATCGGCTGCCACGGCCTTCTCCTTCCTAAAGCTTATCCTCATAACGGCGACATCTGTTAAGCGTCAGGATTAAGCACTCCATGTGCCGGGCCATTCGCCGCTTCCGATTCCGCTCGCCCTTCCAAACCTCGTCCCATCCAAGGACGAATGTGTCTCTTAACGGGATAACGTCGCAGAGAGCAGCGTGGCCCCACGCGGCATTACGCCGTCAGGGAAGAAACACCCTCCCGGCCCCGGCCATTACCCGTCCCATCCGCGAAAAAAATGGTTGGCAAGCGCTTTGGCGTTTGGGGAAGATAAACTCCATGGACGATACCGTGATCTCACCGCACCCAACCACGTAAGCCACTGCTATGGAACCTGACAAATTTGGAGACGCCGCACTGGCCGTGGGGCAGCCCGGGCAGCCGACCTCTACGCGGCCAACGGCTTCGGCCGACGAAGTCCAAAAGGGCTGGCATGAACTAACGCTCCGCGTGGCGCAACTCGAAGCCGAGCGCGCCGTGCTCGAACAGGATCACAAAACCCTCCGCACCCTGATCGGCCGCGTCATCGAACATCGGCAAAAATCCCACGGCGAACTGGTGCTGCTGTTGTCCGGCCTCGTGAGCAAACTGCCCATCAACGATGTTGGCGTCATTGTTTCCAAACTCGTCGAACACAACGCCCATGTGAACGAGGTGTGCGCCGCCCTCGCCCGGGGCAAAGCCGATGCGCCCCTGCCCCAGCCCTCCGTCCTCCTCGCGCTCGACCAGGTCAAACGCGACCTCGCGGCGGCGCTCAAGCCGGCCGTCGAAGAGTTGATCCAGTTGGATCCGTCGCTGGAAAAACCCCTGCTGGCGTCCCTCATCGCGCACCCCGAGCGCTTTTTCCTCCCGGCGGTCGTCCGGGCCAATCGTTGTTTCATCAAAGGCCAACTGCCCCGGGAACGCATCCTCCGGGAATTTGGTGAGGCCGCGCTCATCTTCTTCAACGACTTGACCACCGATCCCAAACTCAATCCGCGCCCCAAGTCCGACGAAATCGTGCTCGCCTTCAAGAATGATTTTGAGGCACTCTTCGAGCAAAACTCCGCGCTCATCCCGGACCAGCGGAAAGCCTTGTTCGACCTGTACCAGCGAATTCAGCGCACCAAAAACCCCACGGAGCCGGGCCGGGCCCAAAAGAACGCCTTCCTCCGGCTGTCGTTTATCCTCGAGTTGCTGCACTACTACGAAAATCAAAGCACCGAATCCCCCGAAGGGGTGTTCGCCCAACGGCTACCCGTCCTGATTGAGCAACTCGTGGTCACCAGCGCCGACACCTTGGACGACAAAATGATTGCGCCGGCCGAAAGCCTGCTCACCTTCATCATTGCCGGGGACTATCGGTTGATGGTCATCAACAACATCGGCAAAGCCGGGGCCGCCGGCCGCACGGTGCGATATGTCCTCCGCCTCCGCGCCGAGAAAGCGCCCGAGCAAAATCCGTTCATCGCCAATGAAGTGGTGCCCGATTTCGTCAAACATCTTATCCCGCCGCCCCCGCAGAAGCCCCCGGCGCCTGCCGCGCTGACCACCATCCTGCGCCTCATCCCACCCGCCGCCCAGCGCATGGTCGCCCGCGGCATCATGGCTTCGGACCGCATGCCCCGCGAGGAGGCGGAGGCCTTGGGCCAGACGCTGGGTCAAGAGTTGCAGCTCACCAAACTGGCGGGCGAGGTAAAATTGGCCGCCGCCTTCACGCCGGAAATGGAGCGGCAAATCGCCTGGGAAAAAGTAAAGGAACTCATCGAGCGGCGCGCGGAACCGGCCGCCATCGCCAGTGCCATCCGCGACCGTTTACACGCGCGCTACGACGCCGACGAAGTCAAACAAAGCTGGATCATCCTCATGGACGCGGATGTGATTTCGCTGATCCGGACATTCTGTCAACTGCCTTATCTCGCCGATGGCAGCACGGATCCAATTTCCCGCGCCGTGATGGAAACCTATGTCACCCGACTCACGCACGAGAAATATGCCGCCACCTATGGCAAGGTCGTTACCAGCCTGAGAAACATGTTCAAAGCCAAGCCCGACAGTCCGACCTTGTTGAATTTTGTTTCCCTGGTGAAATGGGTGGATGCGGGCGCCGCCCAAAAACTGGGCGCGGACATCGGTTTACCGGCGGGCGCGTAATCCGGATTTTTCCCGAGCCAGCGTAGCCGCCGACGTGAGGAGGCGGTGGGGCTTGCGTCCGTGAAGATCCGCACGTCGGCGGCTACAGACTGTCCCCGTTACCTTCGCAGTCGGACACTTGGCTTCAGCTCACGGCCACCAGCGAAACGCGATCGTTCTGGTCGTTGCGCGTAATGCCCATCGCCTGGGGGTCCAACACCAGTTGGCCATCCACCAGAAAGGCGTAGCGGTGATGACCGTGCTTGAGATCCACCCGGATCATCCACGCCCGATCCGGCAATTGTTTCATGGGATTCCCCGAGGGTTTCCAATGATTGAAATCGCCGACCAGGCTGACGGCTTGCGCCTGCGGGGCGTGGCAGATGAAATTCACGGCCCGCAAATTATGCTGGGCCCCATAACGGTTGAGATTCATAGGTGAGCGACGGGCGGTTAGCCCAAAAGATTTTGCAGAATGACGAGCGCGGTCCGGCGGACCTGCTCCGATTGCGCTTCCAAGCGGCGATACTCTTCCGTCCAACCGGCCTTCGGCTGGTGGTGCTGACGCCAGACCGATTTGAGCACGCGCTCGGTACGCTCCACTTGTTGGATCGCGGAGGCCAGGGACTCGCGCCCCTCGGGCAGATCGGAAATGTTCCCCACCAGGAAACGGCTGATCCGTTTGTTGTCAAACACCGCCTGTAAAAGCATCACCACCGTCTGTTCGTAGGCATACCAGCGATGCCGCAACACCTCGCGCAGAAATTCGTGGCGCACGGCAAAAAACTCGGACCGCGGCCGTTCCGTGTACTCGCGGATGGCCCGGGCCTCGACCGGAAACCAGTTGTAAAGCAACGCGAAAGTCCCATAGGTATCAATCTGTTGCTTGGCGTTGTTGTGATCGGTCGCGATCTCGCCGATGCACAAGTCTTGTTGCAGTTCCACGCAAATTTCCGGCAAGTCATGCAACCGGCTGAGCACCTCCCGGCCCACCGGTGTGCTGTAATTGAAATCGCCGGGAATCAGCCAATACACATCCTCCGGCCCTCCCCTTTCAACCGCCTGGCCCAGCCCGGAGTACCACATCTGACAGGTATCCACGCACCACGCATCCAGAATGTCCGAGTGGCGGGCAACGATCTTTTTTCGGAAATCCAGGTAGTTCGGATTGCCGGCGTTCGCATAGTGCGTCTTGCGGTCAATCACCGTGATGGGGCGCGCATAAACCTTCTTTTCCCGGTCCAGCCGGGCGATCAATTCGTAAAGATGTTCCAAGTCCGCGCCATCGTCGGGCTGGCGGTAGGGATAAATTACCACGGGATGAATTTTGCCCGCCGGCGCCGGCCCGGCTTTTTTCCCGGATGACTTCGGTTGGTTTCCGGGTCCGCCCGCCACAGAAGTTTTCATGCGCGGATCATCCACCAAAGGCCGCCCGAGTGCCAAGCGTTTTTACGCAACTTTTTTATTTTAGCGGTGGACGGCTGACCTGAAACGTGGCGAGCACCACCTGCGCCTGCGCCGGATCATTTAGACAAAGCGCGCCCTCACAAATTCTCGCCACCGGTTCGCCTTCGCGCCGCAACGGAAACTGGCCGGTCAACGAACGGGCATAAGCCGCGAAATCTTCGCCGCCTTCGGCCAACGCCTGCTTGCGGCTGAGGAGCCGAAACAAACCCTGACAGCCGGGCGCAACGTGCTTCATCAACTCCACCGTCAACCGGCCCATCGTGTAGCGCGGGTTGATCTCCACGATCGGCTTGAGCCGGCACTCGCCCGGCCCGGCGCGATACACGAACGCGTCAATGCCTACCGGACCGATGAAGCCCACGCGCCGCAACTCAACTTCAAGCAACGCAAAGATGTCGGCGTACAGCGTGTGGAGCCGGGTGGCGATGTCCGGCGGCGCCGGGAAAAGTTCGATCACGCTCGGCGGAATGCGGCGCTCAAATTTGGGCGCGGCCCAGTTGCCCAGAAACTGGCCTTTGCCGTCAGTGATCAGACCGGTGTAACCGCAAAGTTTCAATCCGTCCGGCGCCATCTCCAACTGCACGGAGAAATCCTGCACCCGGTCGAGCCACGGTTCGACCACGAGTTGCCGTCCGTTCGCAAAGGCTTTTTCGATCCAACGCCGATGTGATGCCAAAAGCTCCGGCTCGAACAGACGGATCGCGTTGCCACCCGCGAGCCCGAACGCTTGTTTGATCACAATCGGGTGATGACCGCGCCGCCGAATGGCAACGATCGCTTCCCGCGCCTGATCGAGCGTAGCCACCGCCACGCCTACTACGTGTTCGGGGCAGAGCCAACTCGGTGTAGCAGCCGACGTATGGAGGCTCTTACTTATTCTTCGCAGCAACGTCGCACTCCACGCCTTCGAGTAAAGCTGGGCAATCTCAGGATTGAAACTCCCGCTGGCCGTGCGTGTTTCACCGGTCAGCTTGGCGAATAATGAATCGAACATTTCCACGCTGTCCGGCCCCCACGCCCAGGGGCGTAGGCGACCAAGCTTGCGTTGGGCGAGACTGCGGATTCCTACCTCCCCATCGGATCGGGCGAGGGGTTGCTTCATTTCCACGAACTCCGGCAGCGCGAAACCCGCCTGCTTGAGGCCGCTCAGGAATGCCACCGACGGGCGGCGTTCCACCAACACGAGATCGTCCTGCCGACCGAGAAACTGCGGCACGTTTTCGAGGTCGCGAGCGAGTTGGGCCTGATGTTGGGTGGGGTTGAATGCCCGGCCTTGCGCGATGCGGGCTTCGGCGAACGGATTAAAAAGAAAAACACCGGGCGTTCGACCCTTCGATTGCGAATAGACAGCCAGCTCCGCGATGAACGCGGCATCGAAACCCGCCGCCCGCCGCCCCGCAACGTTCAACGTGATGCCTTTCGCCCGTTGCGGTGACAGCGGAAATTTTAACTGCCGGCAAAAGGCCTCCCAATCGCTCGCGGCGGGATGTTTCCACCGACGAAACCATTTCAAGCCGTAGGCCACATGGCCAATTTCATCGTGATAAATCTTTTCCAGCAGCCGCGCAGTAACTGCATCACCCACGGCGGCGAACCGGTCCGCGAAATGGCGGGCAAAATCCAAATTGGCCTGCTCGAACGTGAGGCACAGGCTGGCGACGTAATCCATCGGGTTTTCCATCGGCGAGACCATGCGCCAGAAGTAGCCGCTCACCGGCAGTTCGCCAAAATGAATCCCGCACGCCTGCATCCGTTCGAGATAAAGCCGCGTGTGCTGCTGCTCCTCCTTGAGCGTTTGTAAAATACCTTTGCGAAAAGCCGCCGGCGCCTCGGGGAAACGCACCAGCACCAACGCCATCAACTCGGTGGCGAGCAACTCGTGATTCGCAAAGAAGTGCAACAATTGCCCGCGCGCGCGTTCCCGTTCAAGGTGGCGGGTACCTGGAAAATCACCCCGCCCCGTGCCGGTGAGCTTGAAGCTCAGTTCCGGCGGGCGACCCGGCGCCGCGGGCGTCACAACTGCCAAGCCCGGTCGCTCGTCGGTGATAATGCCGGGGTGTAGAAGCTTTTCCTCCAGTGTCGTCGCAAACAAAACGCGCTCGGCAAATTCCCGCAGTTCCATCTGTGGATAGGGTAACAACCAAATCCCAGCGAGGCGAGTTGAGCTTTCGGAGCGCGGCTGTGTCGAAGACCAGCCCCAGCACGTAACAAAACCAAATGCCGGGAGACAATCCACACAGATTACAAAGCGACGTTGCTGCGACTGGTGTTCCGCCATACCGTTGCGCTCCGAGGACTTCACTTGTCATCCGCGCAATCAATGGCAACCATTAGCTCATGCAAACAACTCTCGTGATGACGGTCATCGGTCCGGATCGGACTGGGCTGGTGGAATCGGTGGCGCGGTTGATCGCGGACCACGGCGGCAATTGGCTGGAAAGCCGCATGTGCCGGCTGGGCGGGGAATTCGCCGGGCTTGTCCGCGTCACCCTGCCGAAGGCGCAACGGCAGGCTTTGGAAACCGCTCTCGGCAATCTTTCTGGACTTACAATTGTTGTGCGCGGTGCGGATGCGGCTCCGAGCGCCGCCCCGGCGATACTGGTCGCGCTGGAAGTGGTGGGACAGGACCGACCGGGGATTGTGCGGGAAATCACCCGGGCCCTGAGCGCGCAGGACATCAACGTGGAAGAGTTGGCGACCGAATGCATCAGCGCACCGATGTCGGGTGAACCGTTATTCCAGGCGCGGGCGAAAATTCTCATTCCGGCCAACGTGGAACTCGACAAACTTCGTCAGACGCTCGAAAGCGTTTTGGCCGGGCTGTCCATGGAACTTTCGCGGATCAAGTAACGACCGGGGGTGGCTCCGGCATGGATCGCCGTTCGTGAATTCTTTCGTTAGCTCGGATGACTTTGCTCACCAGCAGCACGCAAAGCCGGCTATGGATTATTGGCGGCGGGATTGGGCCGGCACGCCAATCATTGCGCCGCCGGTTCGCTTTCGTAGCACAGGAGGGATTCTTCGGTGCGGACGATAATGCGGTTCCCGTTCAGCACAGGGGTACCGTAGATTTTCCCGTCGAACTTGTGCGAGGAGATAACCCGCCAGACCGGTTCGTCGGCCACCACGGTTAATACGCCGGCCTCGCTGGCAAAATAAATCTTCCCATCGCCGACGACGGGTGAGGCATAGTAACTGCCGGGGGCTGGCAACCGTTCATCCGATAACAGCCGACCACTCGCCGTCTCCAGCCGGGTCACGAGGCCGCCGTCCTTGACCATCCACAGCAAGCCATTGTGAACGACTGGTGTCGGGACATACGGGGTGCCGCGCCGGTATTTCCAGACAACAGCTTTGTCCGTGAGATCACCGCGACCCACCGGTTTGATGGCTAGCACCGCGTTTTCCGCGCGCCGGAATACCGCTGCCTGGCGGTCCCATTCTGCTTGATTGAGCAGGCCATCTTGGTCCAGGTCCATCCGGTTGTAACGGTCAACAACGGCACCGTCGCCAATCTCGTCTTTGGAAAGTTTGCCATCGCTGTTCTTGTCCCATTTTTCCAAGGCGGTCTTCCACGGATCAAGGGTTAGTTTCGCGCCGGTGTCGCCCCCCGGCGCCCAAGACGCCATGAAGATCGTATCGCCCACCGGTATGGGTGCGGGGATGACGATGCGCGCGAGGCCATTGACCCACCAAAGCTTCTCGCCATTGGCCGGGTCGTAGCCGGCGAGTTCCAGCGCGCCGGCCACTAGAAGTTGTTTGCGACCATCGGTCGTCCAGACCATCGGTGTCGCGTAGCTGCGCACCGCGTTCGGACGGGGAGTTTTCCAGACGACTTTTCCCGCGCGCGCATCGAGCGCAATCAGGAAACTGTCCAGGTCGTGATCTTCACAAAGAATGACCTTGTCATCCACGAGCATGGGCGAACTGCCTGCGCCGTATTCATCCCGAAACGAACCGAGGGTGTGTTCCCACAACTTTCTCCCTTCTAAGTCGTAGCAGATCAGTCCGCAACTACCGAAGAAGACAAACACACGTTCGCCGTCGCACGCCGGCGTCGCCGCCGCCGGACTGCCCATCGTGGGATGGGTTTCCTCGATGCGGTCTGCGGAGGCTTTCTGTTTCCAAAGCACCTTGCCGCTTTCCCCATCAATGGCCACCGTGGCGAGTTCGCGGTCCGCCGCGTGGTATGTGGTGAGAAAAATTCGGCCGTTCGCAACGATCGGCGTGGATTGCCCCGAACCCACAAGGGTGCGCCAACGGAGCTTCGTCGGCGCGTCGAATTGGTCGGGCAATGGGCCGGTGCGGGCGATCCCGGCATCTGAGCGGAAGAAAGTTGCGGGGCTTCCAGTCTCTGCCCAGCCGATGTGGGCGGCGACGGTCAGCGACCCGAGGAACAAAAAGTATTTTGGAATGGAACGCATGATTTATTTTGTTGGAGCGCATGATTATCCAAGCCAAGTGCCAAGTGCAACTACCGAGGTGGAACTGGTTGCGCGTGGAACTGGCGGGCAGCGGGCGTCGGTCTTAATCGTAATCGTAATTTTTTCCTTAATCTCGGCCGCCGGGGATTCGGGGATTAAGAGTAAGACTCCGAGCTGCGCGGCACTTCCCGTCACACCCCGCTCCGAGGTTGCCTTCGCGATGGGATTGCCGGATGCTATGCCCGGATGAAGTTGCGGAAAGCCCGCCGCGCGGTGAGCACCCGGCTTGATCCCGAGGGAGATCGAATCATGGAAGTTTATTTTGAAAATCTGACGGCTGAGAATGCGTCCCTGAACCAATTGGCGGAGGATGTGTCCGTGCTCCTGCAAGATGCCGAAACGCTGGTTCAAGCCAGCGGTGGCAACTTGTCGCCAGCGTCCAAGGCCGAGCTGGCGAGCGCCTTGGCGCGGATGAAAGCCCACGGCGAGCGGATCAAGCAGCAAGCGCTGCGGGGCGCCCGGGCCACGGATCGCGTCATTCGCCAGTATCCCTATCAGTCCATGGGCGTGGCCCTCGGGTTGGGCGTCCTTCTTGGGGTAATCCTCCGACGGAAATAAGGCCACCTCACAACGGGAACGCCGTTGTGCGGGCAGATCCCCCTACCGGGCCGCGCATTCCCATTGCCCTTTCCGACCCATTGCAATCTTCGCTGTTTGATTCAAACTAGACGCGTGGGCGGCAACCAACAAATTCAAGTGGTCGTACTCGGCGCGGGTTTCGGTGGCCTGACGTTCTGCCAAAGCTTCCGCCATCCGAACGCGCGCATCACAGTCGTTGACCGCACCAATCATCACTTGTTTCAGCCCCTGCTGTATCAGGTGGCGGCGTGCGGGCTGGCCGCGCCGGACATTGCCCAACCCATTCGCGCCATTCTTTCCCATCGGCCCGACATCACCGTGCTGTTTCATCAGGTTATGGATTTTGATCTCGCGCGAAAGCGAGTCATTCTCGAAAAAGGCGCCATGGATTACGACTACCTCGTGGTCGCGCTGGGTGGACAGACCGGTTACTTTGGCCATCCGGAGTGGGAACAATTCGCGCCCGGTTTGAAAACTCTCGATGACGCCTTGCGGATTCGCAGCCAAATTCTTCTGGCCTTTGAACGGGCGGAGAATGAAACCGACCCAGCCGAACACGCCCGGCTCATGACCATTGTCATCGTCGGTGGCGGCCCGACGGGAGTGGAACTCGCCGGTTCATTTGCTGAACTGACGCGCACCGTCCTCAACCATGATTTTCGCCACATTGACCCAACCCAGGCGCGGATCATCTTGATCGAAGGTTCGCCGACGGTGCTCTCGCACCTGCCACCAGATTTATCGGCCAGCGCGCAGCGGCAGCTGGAAGCTCTCGGGGTGCAAGTCCGCAATAACCTGCACGTCAAAACCATTCGCGATGGCGAAGTGGAACTGGCGAACGGCGAAGTTATTCGCGCGGGAAACATCCTTTGGGCGGCCGGGGTTTCGGCCACACCATTGACCAAGAAACTCGGGGCCGAATTGGACAAAGCCGGTCGCGTGAAAGTGAACCCCGACCTCAGCCTGCCGGCGCATCCGGAAGTCTTTGCCATCGGCGATCTGGCGCTCGTGTTGGGTGAGAACGGCAAGCCGGTCCCCGGCGTTTCACCCGCTGCGATGCAGATGGGTAAACATGTCGCAAAGGTCATTCTGGACGAAATCAACCCGGGGACAAAACCCACCCCGCGCCCCGCCTTCAAGTATTGGGACAAAGGCACCATGGCAACGATTGGGCGGTCGGCGGCAGTCGCGTGGGTCGGCCGGTTCAAATTTTCCGGGCTACTCGCATGGCTGGCGTGGTTGTTCATCCACTTGATTTTCCTGGTCGGCTTCCGTAACCGCACTTCCGTGCTGTTTCAGTGGATGTATTCCTATTTCTCCTACAAACGCAGCGCCCGCATCATCACGTATCTCCCGCCGGGCGCAAAGAAACCGTCCTGAAGCTATTTGCTCTCAACCGCCGCCTTGAACGGATTCCGCTCGGGCGCTTCCTCGTGCGTCACTGCGCCCAACACGCCGCGCAGGATCCAGTTCATCGCCGGCACCCGATGGCGCATCCAGACGGACATCGGCTCGGGCTTCGCGCCGAGGGCGGCTTTGGGTTCGAGTGCGGTGCGACCGAGCGACAGGGATTTGCAGCCCCACGAAATCGCATCGGCGATGGTCGCGTGCAGGAGGCGCAGATAAATCGGCAAGCCTTCCGCCGCGGCCGCGCGATCGAACCCAATGTAGTAGGCAATGGCCGTGTCGCCATCGCGCAATGTCGTGACAAAGCCCAGCAACTCCTCGCCGCGCCGCACCACCGTGCAGCGGAAGTAATCGCGCAATTGACCCGCCAGCGCGGGAATGAAATTCGGCGGCAACGTCACCAATCGCACGGACGCGTTCTGGTGAACCGCGAGATATAGTTCATGCAACCGTCTCGCGTGCGGCGCGAGATCAGTCAGCGTTTCCATCGTGCAACCCGCCGCCGTCAGTTTCTTGACCTGATCCTTCGCGTTGCGCCGATACTTGGCATCGAGCGCGCCGAGATAATCATCGTAGGTGCGCCAAGCGGGTTGGATGGCGAGCACCATGTTCGGTTCGGTTTCCATCGGGCGATAACTGAACCGCCGCAACACCTCCTGGCCCGACTCGCGTTCGGTGACGTCCTTGACGAGCACGAGATTCGTCTGTCCCATCAACCGTTCCGCGCGGCGGATGCGATACAACGCCTCGGCCACGCCGGGCCAAAGCGCGGCGGGATCTTCGCCTGGCGCGAACGCGATGCCGTGAAAGCCCCACGACATCAGATTCCCGGCCACCAGCAATCGCTCGTTGAGTCTGGCCGTCGCCAACTTCGTAGCGGGAACGAAGGCGCGCTTCAAGGAACTGAGCGCCGCGCTCCGGCTCTTTTCCTCGTTCTGAACGTGCTTGCCGGTCACGGTGACAATCTGCACTGCCAGGGCGACTACCGGTTGGTTCGCACGAAAAAGCAGCGCATACCGCGGCACGACATTGTCCGGGCCGTGCTGCTCGATGACGCGTAACACGTCGCGCCGCAGGAAGAGACTGCCGTTCGCCGCGACCGCATCCCACGCGACTTCGTTGAGGAAATCAATGCGGTCGGCAAATGCAAAATGGAAACCGCTCGGGCGATGGCGTTCCTCGTGGCGTTCGCGCAAATCACGTATGGCGGTCACGGCTCGATGCAGCGGATTGGCGGTTTTGGATTTCTGAGACATTAAGTTCGCAGACAGTCAACAGGGCGTATTCGTTCAAGTCAATGAACGGGTGCGCTGGCAGCGTCGCTTGCATCTATGGTAGGGCGGGCAGTCCTCTGCCCGCCGTCTATTGCTAACGGAAGCGTTCGGATTTACCACGGCGGCGAGCACGGAGTGACGCGCCCCACCCGCCAAAAAATAGTTTGTCTCTTGACATGCAACCCAACGGTTGCATAATATGGCGCGAGATGGATGCAGTGTTCAAGGCGTTGGCGGACGAAAGCC
>JANYBF010000298.1 GCA_025360895.1 Verrucomicrobiota bacterium | reverse complement strand
GCTCGTCGGACCGTCAGGTTGCGGCAAAACGACGCTGCTTCGACTCATTGCCGGCCTGGAGAACGCGGAGCAAGGCGATATCCGCTTTGACGGGCAGTCGGTAAGCGGATGGCCACCGCAAAAGCGGAATATTGCCATGGTGTTTCAATCCCACGCCCTGTTTCCCCATTTGACTGCGTTTGAGAACATCGCGCTCGGATTGAAACTTCGGGGCGTGGCTAGGAAGGAAATTGCCGGGCGTGTCCACGCCACGGCGGAAATGCTCGGAGTGATTGATTGCCTGCACCGCACACCCGCCAAACTTTCCGGCGGCGAGCGGCAACGGATCGCGTTGGGTCGCGCGCTGGTGCGCCGCCCCGAGATTCTTCTGCTCGACGAACCTTTTTCACAGCTTGATGCCTCGTTGCGTGCGCAATTGCGAATGGAAGTCCTCAACCTGCGTACGCAATTGGGTATGACTGTGATCTATGTGACGCACGATCAGGCGGAAGCCCTAGCCTTGGGCGACCGCGTGGCCGTGATGCAGGCGGGCCGGTTGCAACAAGTTGGTTCTCCTCGCGAAATTCATGACACCTCCGCGAACCAGTTCGTGGCGGGTTTCATTGGGTCACCAGCGATGAACTTCTTTCCTGGCACCATCGAACCACGCGACGGGCATCTGGCGTTCATCGGCACGAAAGCAACGCCAAACAGCACATCGCTGGGTTTCCTTTTGCAACTCGACGGGGAACAGGCCGAGACGTTCCGGTGCCACGCGGGCAAAGAGGTGATCCTGGGATTTCGCCCGGAACACCTGACCATCACGGACGTTGTGCCACTAAGGGATTCCCAACCGACGATCACCGCGACGCTGAAAGCCATGGAGTTCACCGGTGCCGAAATGATTCTACGTTTCACCGTCGGTGAGGAAACTTTTCAAGTCCGGGTGGGCGCGAACGTCGCTTTGACGCCGGGGCAGAGTGCGGTTGTGGTGTTCGACCTGCGCCGTGCGCGAGCTTTTGATGCGACTACGGGTGGTTCCTTGTTTTGACCAATCCGGCGAAATTGTTGGTCGTAGCAGCCGACGTGAGAAGGCTCAAATCTCTCGATTTTTGGATAGTGCTAGCGAAAAAGTTAGAGCCCGTAACGTCGGCTGCTGCCTGTCAAAGCGGCGCTAAATCTGAAAATCCACCACGGTCCTTTTCTCGGCCTTGTTCAAGACGCGCATATCGAGACCATCGTAGATGACCAGCGAGTTCGGCGCAACGCTGTCCATGATGAACACGTTGCCGCCGACGGTGCTGCCCGCGCCGATGACCGTTTCGCCACCAAGAATCGTCGCGCCGGGATAGATCGTCACATGATCTTCGATGGTGGGATGGCGTTTCTGCCCGCGCAATTGCTGGCCACCGGACGTGGACTTCGCGCCGAGCGTCACGCCGTGATACATCTTCACATGATTGCCAATGACCGCCGTTTCCCCCACGACCGTGCCGGTGCAATGATCCACAAAGAAGTGCGAACCGATCTTCGCGCCTGGATGCAGGTCCATGCCCGTACGGCCGTGCGCCCATTCGCACATAATGCGCGGAATGAGCGGCACATGTTTCAGATAAAGTTGATGAGCGAGTCGTTGCACTGCGATGGTTTCGATGAACGGATACGCGACAATTACTTCCTCTTTGCTCAACGCGGCGGGATCGCCGTTGAATGCGGCTTCGGCGTCTGTCTGTAAAACATCGCGGAGGCACGGCAGGCAACCGAGAAATTCCAGGGTCAACGTGTGCGCGGCGCTGGTGATTTCTTTTTTCGGTAGATCAGCGGGCGGCTGATATTCAAGACTCTTGCGAATTTCGTCTTCGAGCTGGCCGATGATCGAATCGAGCAGTACGGCAGTTTCCGCCTTAAGTTCCGAGGAGTGAATCAGCTTTTCGTCGAAGAATCCCGGGAACAGCAGACGCAACAAATCCTTTGTGATCGCGGCAACGACGCTTTTGGAGGGCAGGTTTCTACCGTCAAGATGGTTGATGCCGCCCACGCGCGCATAGGAGGCGATCAGTTCACTGGTCAATTGGGTGACCGGGTCATTCACGGCGCGAGTATCGGGGAGCGGGGGCGGCATGGCAAGTTTCGCCGGGGCGGTTATTGTGTATCAAACAAAGTTGGAAAGGCATGTGCGGGCAAAACTGGAATGGATTCAAAACATCGGACAGCGGAGTAGGACGAAACTTCGCCGTCGGGCGACCTTTTGACCGGTCACCGGAACGGTCCACGACCCGAGGCACACCTGGCAACCCCGCGAATCAGTTCTTCCTTTCAGTTTTCCTAGACCGTACCAATGCTTCAAGGTTTTGTCGCGCCACCGTGTCATCCGGATTCAGGCGAATCGCGGAACGGAAGTATTGCTCGGCCTTCTCAAGCCGTCCGTCTCGCACGCAAATAATTCCGAGGTTGCCGTACGCTTGAGAATCATCCGGGTTGAGGCGCACAACGCCTTTGAATGCCGCTTCCGCTTCCTTCAACCGGTTTTGATTGAACCAGATCATTCCAAGATCGTAATACGCTTTGTCAAAGTCCGGCTTGGCGCGGATGGCGTCGCCAAGATGCTTCTGGGCCGCCGCTAAGTCACCCAACGCGAGCAGGGCGCGAGCTATTTTTGTGTGCGCCTCCGCATCCAGCGGGTCGCTCCGAAGCAGGAGTTCATTATAGTCCACGCTGGTGCGGGCATAGTGTAGGTAGAAATCCTTCGCCAACTCGCTGCGTTGCGCGGGTTGCTTCGGTAGTATCTGGATCGAACACGCCGCCATTTCATCGGTGCTTTGCAGCCCATACTTCACCCGCTTCGGAGGCTGATTGGGATTGCGCAGGTTTCCCGAGGAATTATCGTAGGAGAAATTCATCTCGATCCGCGTGCCTCTGGGCAACTCGATCGGATTCTTGTACCCATAATCACCCTGCCAGTTGAAGTCCCATTGCCGGATATAGATCAGCCACTTTTTCGTGCCATCCGGCAGGATTGCGTAAACCTGCATTTCCTTGCCCAGGTAATGTGCATGCGGAAGGATCCGCAGCACCGACACGTCAATAGGTAGCACATAACTTTGTTCCACATGGTAGTCGTCAACTCCCGGTGGTACATCGATTTTCCAATTTTCCAATTTTACCCGGTAGGCCATGTTGGTGGGACGGTCGTCGGTAAAATAGAACCCCACCTGGGGCCGAACGGTTTCCGGCTTGCCGCTGGGATGCAGGTGTAATTGCAGCACTATGTCGGTCCCCGGGCTTAATTCCCAGGCCAGGCCCGGTGGCGAGAAAGTTGGCTGTTTACCCGGTTGCCAGCCCAACAATTGTCCGCCCGGCATATGCGCGCTCTCCGGCAGCTCCATGCCGTCAAACCCGGCGGGGCGCTCTCGCTCCGCCAATCGCCGGGACAAACGCGTTGCATCGACCTCTACAAACGCATGATGCACAACCTTGTAATTTCCCGGCCGGAATTCGACTCCGCGAACGAATCGTTTCGCGTCGATCGGGATGGGCAGCACAAAATTTCGATAGACGTCTTTGCCTTCGGCCGGCAGCAAATAAGCTTTGGAAACCTCGACTACCATGTCCGGCAGGCCGAGTTGCCACTCGCCATTCCAAACCGGCACCGCCGGGAGATCTTCGGGTTTTCCTTCAATCGTGCCGTTGACAACCCAGAGCCGAATCATCTCGATCGCTTTCGCCTCCAGCCGCCGTTCGTTGGAAAACTCTCCATGCTCAGGCTCCGGCAGCCACGGCGGCATAAACCGGCCCGCGGTGACTTCAGCGATTTGTCGGGCGTGCTTTGCGGCATCGTGATACGTCAGAAGTGGAAAGGGCCCCGCCTGTCCGGGTCGATGGCATCCGGCGCACTGGCGAAAGATGATGGGAGCGATGTCCCGGTTGAAGGTCGGTGACATCAGCGGTTGCTCCGTTTGAAAACCGTGCAATTCACCGGTCGCCGTGAATAACCCTCCGACCCACGCGCAGAGCAGTAACTTCCGGAATCTTCCCGAGTGGGCATGCTTTGCCGTCCACCCGCCGACCGACGCCTCGCCCGGAACTGGGGCGGGGGCTTCGGTCTTTCCAAGCACACTGGAAAATAAACTCCCGCTGAAATTCAGAGAATTGTGGTTGAAGCTAACCATTTGTGTTCGACCTGCCACAGCACGCCAAGCTCCGGCGGTACGGGGCAAAATAATTTGCGATGCTCCGGTATCTCGAATTCCGAATTACCGCAAAAAAGCCGAAACTGCGCACACCCAAACAATTGCATTCGCGCCAAAGAACGGCAATGAAGAATTAATGCCGTTGCTGACGCGAGCGCCAGGCAATTGATTTGCCGCCACAGGAAAATGTACCGCAAGAATGGGTCGAGAGGAAACGCGACCTTTGCCCTTTCCGCTTCGCAAAACGATGCGCTCACAATCGCATTGAGGAAGTAAGTTGTTGCATCGTGATGCGAGCTTTGCCGGACCGGCATTTCCGTTCCCACCGCGTCAACATACACCTCCCTCAGCGCTCGGAAGTCAATTCTTGAAATCGCCATCAGGTTGGTCACCCCACAAAGAAAAACCACCACGCACATTGCTGTGCGTGGTGGGTGATTTCGTCGAAACCTAGTGACGTCCGCCGGTCGGATAACCGGCTGGGAGCTTACTGCTTGACGCGATAGAACTTTGCGCCGGACGTGGTCGCCTCGGTGTAGGTTCCGAGCATGTTGCCCGTTGAAGTCCAAACCGGGTTGACGAGGCTCGGGGAAGACTCAAGCACTCCGCCATTGGTCCATTTAACTGTTACCAAGCCTCCGGTGACCGTTGTGCTGGTGATTACGGGTAACGGCGAGGACGGGGCGATATCGTAGAACGCAATGTTGTCAATACCCCACTCCCAACCGCAGGAACCAAAGTGCGTCAGACGGAGACGAACGTTACCCTGTTTACTTGCTTGCGGAAGACGAATCGCTTCAACCCTTCGCGCAGCGACTTCGTCATTTCGATTTACGATGTAAGGTGCCAGCGCTTGCGAGATAGGTGCCGCGATTATGCTTCCAAAGTTTCCACCGAGCGGCCCCACACCAGGAGTCGGATATTGCGGAAGCCGGTTTGTGTCCGATTCGGTGAACATTTTCACCGCATCATAGGACCCGTTCGGCAAATAGCGAAGGCTCTCCGAGTTGCGCATGTAAATCACCGGGAGCCAGCTTGTGCCGCCGTTGATTGAATACTCCGCGCTCATTTGCTCGCCGTTGCCCGATATTCTTACCCCGCTGGAGAAGGTCAAAACTGGGTTAGTCACGGTGGACAGATTGAAAGGAGCGCTGACCACGATCTGAATTTGACCGACGCTAATGGTCTGGCTGGCCGGGGGGAGTTCGGGGTTGGGATTGGCAATATTTCGCAACCGGCCATCCGAAGCCACAAAGATTAAATTCCCCGACATCCAACCGTTGGTCAGCGGTATGCCGTTAATGGTTTGGGTTTGGTCGTTTTGTAGCACCTCGGGTTCTTGGCCAGCCACCGTGTTGGTCGTTATGAGAACCCAATTAAGGTAAGCATCTGAAGTTCTGTCGGTGATATCCCAACCTGGAGTCTCCAGATAGGTAAAATTTGAAGCCGTCCAACCCGGAGGCACCGTAGTTGCCGCGCTGGTCGCCTCTGGATAGGAGTCGAAGTTTTCACCTGTGACCGGGCTCGCCGGCAGGATCAAATTTTCAATATTGGCAAAGGCCCATTGGTTGGTGCTGGCATACGTTCCCGGAACGTCCTTGAACGTAAGTACGGCCGTGTGACTTTCGCCGGCGGTCCGCAATCCGGCCAATGCAACTGAATTAACGCTCACCGCATTCCCGACGCGCCCAACCGTGGTTGTTGTCAGATTTCCGTCTATGTACAGCTTGATGGAGTTAGTGTCCACCGCTGAGGTTCCATCCTGCAAAACCACGCTAACACTTTTCGTAACGATCGCGCCTTGCCTGGGGACAGGTGCCGGCGTCACGGTTTTGACGAAAGGAAGCGACGCCCCAGCAGCCGCGCGATAGGCCGCAAAGCCACCGTTTGCAACATCGTTGATAAGCTTAAAGACGCCATTAGTATCGCTGCTGTAATCAACCGTGAACCATTCAATATTGGAGTCACCGCCCCCATTCTCCCAAACAGTGCGGAAAGGATAAGTCCCCGCCGCAGTGACAATGTTGGTGAACAGGGTGCCGGGGACACCCGCTCCACGACCGCCGATATACTCGCCGACAACCACCTTGCTAAAGGCGTCGGAAGGATTTTTACCCGAGCTGGTCTGAAAACCATCATCGCTACTCACCCCCATGATGAAGGTGCCAACCGGAAGCGTGATGTAAGTCAGAATTTCTGCTGCCTGACCATCCGTTGATTCAAGATCATTAAGGCCCGGCTCCAATTCGTCGTTGGGAAAGTTACCAGCGCCAGCGCCGGCGGTCTTGTTCAAGTTGATGGTGGTGGCAATCTCAAAGTACAACAAACCATTGGTGGGATTCGCAGTCGCCGCCGCCGCGATGGCAGCCCCAAAATTATTCGGATCGCCAAGATTTGGGAGGAGTGCCCCCGTCCCATCCTTGAGCAACCCCGCCAAGGCGGCTTCCGCCCTCGCAGTGCTGTTTTCCGTATTGCCGTTGTTTGAATAATAGTTCCATTTAAATCCGGGCTTGGCGGTGTCCGGCGTGACCCGCCAGGATGGATCCAAGGTAGTAATTTGCGCTTTCGCGGTGCTACTACATAGAGCAGCCACCGCTAGGACCACGGCCAGCGCGCATGGATATGAATTCCCTTTCGACGCGACGCGCCTGGGGAAGGTTGGTGTTTCGACTGTTTTCATTTTTTTGTTTTTGTGTTTGGTTTGTCTCTGTGCTTAACAATTTCACCTGTCAAATCGGCTTTCGCGTTTAATGACATATTCCGCCTACCAAGCTTCCCGTTGCTGAGCTTAAAATTACTATACAAAATTGTATTTCCTGTCAACTTCAGTTTATTATTGGTAGTGCCTTAATATGAATTTCTATTCCTCCGAATGAACCTCCACACGGCGTAAGCTAGTGTAGTGTCGCTCCAATAGGTTTACATTAAATTTTTTCGCGTCATGATTCGATTCATGTCGAAAACGCGTTTCCCCGTCGTATTGAGTGCCGGTGATCAAGGCCAACTCGAACAATGGGAATCCACCCACGGCACACCACAGCAGGTGGCACTTCGTTGCCGGATCGTCTTGGGCGCCTTGGCTGGCGAACCGAATCAGGCGCTGGCAGCCCGCCTCCAAGTCAGCCGGCCCACGGTGAACCTGTGGCGGAAACGAGTGCGGGACCTGGGGATCGGTCAGGTTTGGGAGATTGCCCCCGGTCGTGGCCGCAAACCGCACTACGACCAAGCCACCCGCGACGCCATCATTAACGCCACCTTGCAGACCAAGCCCAAGGGCATGACGCATTGGAGTTGCCGGACGATGGCGGCGGCGCAAAAAGTCAGCAAGGACACCGTGAACCGGTTGTGGCAACGACACCAACTCCAGCCCCATCTGAGCCGGACGTTCAAGCTTTCACGCGATGCGAAATTCCTGGAGAAACTCACCGATGTGGTGGGGTTGTATTTGAACCCACCCCAGAAAGCGCTGGTGCTTGGTTTGGATGCGAAGAGCCAGATTCAGGCCCTGGATCGAACCCAGCCGGGACTGCCGCTCAAGAAAGGCCGGTGTGGCACGATGACCCACGACTGCAAGCGCAACGGCACGACGACGCTCTTTGCGGCCCTCAACGTGTTGGACGGCCAGGTCGTGGGCGAGTGTCACGCCCGGCATCGCCATCAAGAGTGGCTGAAATTTCTGCGCCGGCTGGATCGGGAATTTCCCCAGGACATCGAGTTGCACTTGGTGATGGACAACTCTGGCACGCACAAAGCGCCGCACGTCCGGGCGTGGCTCAAAAAGCATCCGCGCTTCATCTGCCACTTCATCCCGACCAGTTCGAGCTGGTTGAACCTGGTGGAACGTTGGTTTGCCGAATTAACGAAGAAAGCGATCCGGCGTGGCAGCTTCGTGAGTGTGCCCGATTTGAAAGTTGCCATCGGCCAGTTCTTGGCGGCCTGGAACCTGAAGCCCAAGCCGTTTATCTGGACGGCAAAGGTGGACGACATCATCCAAAAGCTTGAGCGGGCGCGGGCCAAGCTGGAGGAAATCAAACCCGGATGCACCCAGCCCCGGGGGAAAAAGAAGGCAAATCCAGCGTAAAGCTATTTGCCAGACACTACACTAGC
>JANYBF010000113.1 GCA_025360895.1 Verrucomicrobiota bacterium | reverse complement strand
AAGTGGGCTTTTCATAAAAGTTGTTCACACGGTTTGTGCGGTCTGAAGCTGCCTCCAAGTCAGGGCGCCGCGGCGTTCGAGTTGCTTGAGGTATAGTATTTAACAATAACACAGGCATGTTTGGCCGATGAAAAGGGCTGGTGTGGCGGCGGTGGGGAGGCCGGGGCGGAGGCGGGCCTTGAGCGCGGCCCACAGGTGTTCAATCGGGTTGAGGTCCGGCGAGTAGGGCGGCAAGAACATCAGTCCGCAGCCCGCATCGGCCACCAGTTGCGCGGTGGTCGGCGACTGGTGGAACCGCGCGTTGTCCAAGACCATCACGCTGCCGCGCGGCAGTGCCGGCAGCAGCACCTGGGCAAAATAGACATCCATCACCTCCGTGGTGCAGGTGCCCTCAAAGGTCAGCGGCGCAACCAGCTTCCCGCCTTGGCTGGCGGCGATGACGCTCGTGCGCCTACGGTGTTTGCCCGGCACCTCCTGATACAGCCGCTCACTGCTGGGGGCGCGACCGTGTTCGCGATACAGCCGGTGATCCACCCCGCACTCGTCGAGGTAATACACGCGGCCGGGGACCAGTTTTTCCACCTCGCGCCGGAAGAGCCACCGCTGCACCTCGTTCTGTTCCCGGTATTTTACGAGTTTTCCCTAGAGTGAGGCCCAGCTGCCGGAGCGCGACCCACACCGCGTTGTGGCTGACGTTAAAGACGGCCTTGATTTCGTGGAGGGTGGCGTCGGGCTGCTTTTTGACGTGGGCTTGGAGCTTGGCGGGGTCGAGCTTGCGCCAGCCACCCCAACTGGTCTTGGGGGCCAGCGTGTCCGTCTTGGCGGCGGCGAGGTAGCGGTAAACCGAGCGGATGCCCAGGGCGAAACGCTTGGCAGCCTCGGCCCGCGTGCCGCCGCCCTGCACAAACTTCACCACCCGTTCGCGCAAATCCATCGTGTAGGCTTTCATGCCCGCACTCTACCAGTTATGCTGCCAATGGCAATGTGAAATCCTATAACGCTCCGGATCAGCACCCTGCAGTGTTTTTTTTCAAAGCAACCCCAACACCCGTAGAGGAGACTTGGGACGATGCTGCCATGTTCAGCACACGCGATTTGAGTGGGGAAGTCGAACTGCGTCAACTTCTGCGGAATCTTGGTGGTGGACCGATGTGCCGCCGGCCGGGGAGAACTACCTCCAACTCGCGGCAACCCGAAGACTAATTCCGTCCGGCTTTGCGAGCGCCGTGAAATCGCACCATGTGATGATGAATTCGTCCTCGTTCCACGGCAGTGCCGCAAATTTCACATGGATCCGTGGTCTCGGATGATAGAACCGGCTGCTCCAGTGAATGGCCCCCATGGGTTCGCCTTTTCGTCGGGACACTTCTCCGGTGCTTTGGGTGTCCAGCGACCTCGCCTCGCTTAACAACCGCGCCTTTGCGAATCACCGGTGATGAGGTTCTAAATTTCACGCGTTAGGTTTTTCGGGCGATGCACGAGCCGTTGGATTTTTATCATGCAAGATTCAGACAGCAGAATCGCCTTGGTTGAAATTGTCGCCTTGCGCGTCTTGACTAAATACGCTGGTAACGGATGTCAGAACGGCGTCCTCGTCTTCCCCGGTGATCTCCACGTCAACGACCATCCCGGCGACAGCGCACAGGAGCAGGATGGCGAGGATACTCCGGGCATCGGCCACTTTTTCTCCCACTCGAAGGCAGATCACGGACTTGGACGCCTTGGCGAGGCGGACCAACTGGGAGGCCGGACGCAAATGCAATCCCTTTTCCCATGGGATACGAACCTGAGTTAGCTTCATGTGGCTTCAGACAGTGACCGGGCTGATCTATTCAAAAGTTTTCTTACGCAGTCGGGAACGGCAACCAGCTACCTCACTCGGTCAGCATTCGTTGCGTTTGTCTTCGCAGTCTCGGTGACGGCTTCTTCGTAAAGTGTTTTGCTGGACTCCAGCCCTTTGGAAGGCGCTTCCCGAAAGGTGGTCGGAGTTTCCCTTTGGCGAGACCAACCATGAACAAATGTTCTACCGTTGCCAAAACTCGTTCTCGCTTAGATGAGCCTACCTGTCATTCATGATGCGCGCTTCAACAACCGCCTCTTGTTGCCCCCCAGTACAAATCGAATTAGGGGAGTTAAAAACCGGCTAGAACCTTTGGAAAACAACTGGTGCACCCAGCAGGAGTTGAACCTACAACCTGCTGATCCGTAGTTGCGTCCTTGACAGTTTTGCAGTGTTGCGTCAGAGTGTGTCCGGTAGCAACAATAACACGCACTAGAGCCAATCATATCAAGGTTTATGAGCATCACCACTAAACCCGACACAACCAGCACCACAACCAACCGCAACCTTCAAAGTGGCAGCAAAGTGGCAGCGGATAACTTATCGCCCCAGTCCACTGCAAAGCACGTTGCCTGGGCGGGCCGGTGGGCAAACCTCGCAGCGGATCACTCCAAGCGCTGGGAAAAGCGCCTTTACACCCCGAAGTCTGGGGGGGTTGAAATCGGCAGGCTCGCCGTGCGAATTCAGCACTTGGGCGAACGGGAGGAATTTCGTTTCGATACCACCAACCGTCAGGCTGCCGCCGTCCAAGCCCTCGACGTGTTCCGCTTTCTCAAAGCCAATGGCTGGCAGGCTACCCGCGCCAAATTCAAACCAGATGCCGAGGGCCAGCCCAAGCTCCACGTAACGGTAGGTGATTTTCTCGCCGCAGTGGATCGCACCCGCCGGTTGCGGGCTCGCACGTTTGACAATTACCGCCGATGCCTTCGCACCGTCACTGCCGAAGCGCTCGACATTCGGCTCAAGAAGGGCGAAAGCAAATACGATTACCGCACCGGGGGCCACCAGGCTTGGGCCGGGCGCGTTGACGAAGTTCGCCTCGAACGTCTCACCGCTGAGGTCTTGAACCGTTGGAAGCGCGACCGCGTTGCCGGCGCGGGCCACGCACCCGCCGCGTTAGCTTCGGCCCGGCGCACCGTTAATTCTTACATCCGTTGCGCCCGTTCGCTTTTTACCCCCGCAGTGGTCCGCGAAATTGCCAGCTTGAAACTTCCCACTCCCCTGCCCTTCCATGGCGTTGAACTGGAAGAATCCGGCTCGCAGAAATACGTCTCCAAAATCAACGTGCAATCCCTCATCGCCGCCGCCAAGACCGAGCTCCGCCGCGCTGACCCCGAAACCTACAAAGCATTTTTGCTCGGCCTATTCGCCGGGATGCGCAAAGCTGAAATTGATTCCGCCGAGTGGCGTATGCTGGACTTCGACGCCAGCATCCTGCGTCTCCAAGAAACCGAATGGCTCCATCTTAAGACCCGCGATTCCGCCGCCGACATCACCGTTGACCCTGAAGTGATGGCTGAACTCCGCGCCTTTATGCCCGCCCCAACGACTCGGGCCGCGCCGTGGTCCCAGTTCATTCTCCAAAGCCCCCGCGAACCGCAACCCGATTCGCTGCGGCCTTATTACCGCGCCGAGGATACCTTTGGCCGGCTCAACACTTGGCTGCGTGCGAAAGGCATTCAGGCAAACAAACCGTTGCATGAACTCCGCAAAGAGGTCGGTGCCGTCATCGCTACCGAACAAGGCATCTACGCCGCGTCGAGATTTTTGCGTCATTCCGACATCACGACAACCGCGCGACACTATGCGGACCAGAAGGCCCGCATCAACGTCGGCTTGGGCAAGTTCCTCGACACAACCATCAAAGTAGCCAAACCAAACGACCCGCCAGCTTTGAAGGCCGCATGATCAAACGCGCGGCGAAAATCGCCTACGGCGTCAATAAGAAGGTTCAGGCCATCTTCCGACAAAGGGATGACTTGGCGGCGAAACCTGCCACCAACGACCAACTCGCCCGCATTTGGCCTCCTTGGAACGCCTTGCCCGACGACATGCTCCCGGAGGAGAAAAGTTGGATTCTGACTTTCGATGAGCGCGAGCAGCCGCACCCCGATCCAAAACTCAGCACTCAAGCAAAACGACTGCGTAAGCGGTTCAGCTTTTTGCCGCTCAACAGTCAGGAATATCGTCAGGCGTTTAACCGGGTTTGTCAGTGGGCTAGACTTACGAATTTCTTCAAGTCAACGGTTGACCTTCACCAAGCCCTTGTGACTCGACAATGGGCTTTTGCCGAAGCAGACAACCAAGCCTCCGGGCGCGTCGCGATATTCCGCGCGGCAAATGAATTGCGGTTGGCGCGACCCGGATTCTTGGAACTCGCGGCCCCGGTGTTGACGGACATCGCCCTGCTTGAGGCTCGCTACGCGGCATACACCGCCGCCCGCGAGCAAGCGCTCGCGGCCTTATCCGAACTGATCTTCAAAATTCCCGGCCTCCGCACCGGCAAACCCCTCCCTTTGGCTGAGCGCGCCCTTGGCATACCGCACCCGCCTAACGATGTTCCGCGCCACCTTTTTTTGGCCCGACTTGACGCCCTCGGTATTTGCAGTAATGAACGCCTCTCGACATTCCTGCGCGACGAACTTCCTAACCTGGGCCGGTTAAAGCGAGCGGAGTTTTACGCGATGAGTCTCAAGACTCGCCACGGAAAAGAACCTTACGCTGCCCTGCTGGTGTGGTTATTAGAGAATCGCCCGATCTTTGAGCACGCACAATATGGCTGGCAATGGGGCGATATTCAAAACGCAGCGGGCGAGAAGGGCATTGATTGTCCCCGCACCAGTTTCAAACAGTGGTCCTCTCGTCATGGTCTAGCGCTAGGTGTGAAACGCGGCCCTGCCACGAGTGATGCGAGTCGGATCACCCCTTCAATGTCTTTGCTCTCACCTGCACCAGTCTTTGGTGACATCCTCAAAGCCGTTTCCACATAGCCCGGCCTAATCGTCGCGTTTCGCCCTCTCGAATCGTGACCATTGGCAACTGGTTCGCTTGCCCCGTTTGCGTCAGGTTCGACGTGTCAACTTCACGTTGATCTTCGTTGCATGTTGCCGCGATGAGCCGGAGTAAAACAAATGATAAAAGTAACCGAACCGATGGGCGGCGGCGTGGCCACCGTGAGGCCGCACCGCACGGATGGCAGCAAATTCTTCACCCCCCACCAGATCGCGAGCCGTTGGGCCTGGCACGTTGAAAGCGTGCGCCGGGCCATTCGCCAACGGCGGATTGAATCC
>JANYBF010000177.1 GCA_025360895.1 Verrucomicrobiota bacterium | reverse complement strand
AGGGCTGGGTTTTGGTTTTCCATGTTGAGGTAAGTTTTTCCGGTTTCCCACTCCTCGCTGGTTTCGGACAAGAGCGCGCTGACGAGGCGCAGCAGTGAGGCTTCGTTGGGGAAGAGCCCGGCTACCCGCGTGCGGCGTTTGAGTTCCCTGTTGACGCGTTCCAGCGGATTGCTCGTGCGCAGGCGGCGTTGGTGGGCTGCGGCAAAGGCGAATACGGTCAGACCTTGAGGCAGATTTTCTTCCAGCCAGGTAGCCAGCTTGGGCGCGGTGGTGGCATGCGTGGCGACGACTTCCTTGAGCCGAGCTTGAGCACTGGCCAGATCGGGGCAGTTGAAAATGCTGCGGATGGCTTGGGCAACCGCGGCGCGCTGATCCAAGCGCGGGACATAAGCCTGGGCATTTTGCTGGAGATGGAACTGACAGCGTTGCCAAGGGACGGCAGGGAAGACGGCGGTGCGGGCGGCGCCCAAGCCGGCATGGTCATCGCTGACCAGCAACAACACTCCGTGGAGGCCGCGCTTTTGCAGTGAGCTGAGAAAGGCGCGCCAATGCACCTCGGCTTCGCTCAGGGCCACGCTGACGCCGAGAATGGAGCGCTTGCCATCCAACCCAATGCCCAGAGCGATGAGGACGGCACAGTCCAGGAGGCGACCGCCTTGGCGGACTTTTTCATAACGGGCGTCCATGAACACGTAGGGGAAAGAGCCCAGCGGGCGATGGCGCCAGGTTTCCAATTCGGCGTCCAGTTGGGCGGCACACTGGCTGACTTGCGTGGAGCTGACGGAGTGGCCACAGAGTTGTTCCACGATGGCGGATACTTTGCGGGTGGAGACACCTTGGACATACATTTCGGCCAGCGCCAGCTTGAGGGCCTGTTCGCTGCGGATGCCTTTTTCGAGCGCGTTGGGATAGAACTCCACATCGCCGCGCACTTGGGGGACCTTGAACTGGATCGGGCCGAGGCGGGTGGCGAGCGTCTTGGGTTTGAAGCCCTTGGCGTGGCCTTGGCGGGTGCCGGTGCGTTCGTAGGGTTGGGCTTGGAGCGCGTGAGTGCGTTCCTGGCGCATGGCTTCATCGACGAGCAGACGGATGCCTTCGGCGAGGCCGCCAGTGCCTTCTTCACTGAGAAGTTGCAGAACGGTATTCAAGAGTTCAGGATTGCTTGGGTGGGTCATTTTGGTTTTGAGTTGGATGTGTTTCGCGACACCCCAACAGGGAACCAGCTTGGCCCGCCCTCGACCAGTTTTTCGCACGCGGAGCGCCTCGACCCCTCCGGGGTTCGGCTGCGCTCGGCTCGCTACGCTCGCCTTCACTCCGCCTCACCCCGGAGGGGTAAGGACGAAGGGAAGAAAGACAATTTACAGAAACAGTTTTACACTGGCGGAAACCGGTGCTGGCAGGCTGAAAGCGAGGCCAACCCCGTCGAACTTGGAACGATCTCCACGACCACCGGGGTGTCGCAAGGCAGCGCTACCGAGGTTTATCTATCGGCGTCGGTCTAAACTCGTTGCCCCAGCGATTGGGACTGCTACCGCTACATCCTCATCTCAGCCTTGGCTAAGTCCGACAGACTCTTAACCCCAATGCAAACTTTGGCTTCGAATTTCTCATTTTGGCAATAATGCTAGGTTCAGCCTTTTTTAAGGGGCGCGAGCGCCATAAAGACGGAGTTGATTTGGCTAAATAGAGATCGGAGCAGGCGCAACCGGTTATGAAATCTGTTTTGCGCATCGCTGGGTGTGCCTTACTCTGCACGCTGATGTCCTTTTCGACAGGTAGCTGGAGACGAGGGATTGGTAAGGATTTCAAAGAAATGTGGAGATTTTGGCTTTGCTACGACAAAAACGCTGATAACGCCGCCACAAATCCAACCGGTTTTTACTCAACGCCGACGGCGAAACCTGCCAAAGGCGGCGAATACTCCGGTCAAGGTAGCCAGAGCGATCGCGGTTGGTTCCGGCGCTTGCGTAATGATGGGATTGCCGGCTGTTCCCCCGAAACCAATATTTACATTGAAGTTTTGAAATCCACCAACACTGCCACCCAGAGTGTAAGTGCCATCGGCGTTTCCCCAAAGATTAAGCTCGTTGTTACCACTGCTCTGTCTAAATAGCAGACCATAGACGTCCAAGAGGGAGCTTGTGCTTGGATACTGGGGATTTTGACCGGTGGGATACACTGCATTGTTGTAAATATATCCGCCGCCGGGTGAGAGAATGTAGCCGGGATAGGTGGTGGTGCCACCGGCGGTGTACAAGTTCCAAGTGCCACTCGCGCCCCCAGCCGTCATTTGGAGATAGCCGCTGGCCGCGTAGAAATTGTTAATGCCAGCAGATTGAACATCAACTTGACCGGAGCCAACATTCCCATTTCCATCGTCGAAGGTTATATCATAAAGTGCGGCATCAGCGGTGGTGGTGGTGAGATACCAAGCCAGCAACGCACACAATTTTGTAATGTTAAGTGTTTTCACAACTTTCCATCATTCATACTTTTTCTTGCTTCAGCTATCAGCAGTTGCCACGCCTGTTGTGATGACATTGCTGGTTTGCTGGGAATGTTAAAATTTTGAGAAATTACTCTTGAGACAAAAATATAGGATCTTTGAACCTTGGCCTTTCGCGATTTCAGTTAAAACGGTTTCGAAAAGCCATTTTAGCACGCAAGCCATTCGATTTCCCAAGAGATTTGACAGGTTGTCGTATGAAAAATGAATTACAAAACCAGTGCCAGTCATTGAAGTCGCCTGATGATTTATGTCATCATTTGGAACTAAATGCCAAAAATTGGGACGCCGCCGGCAAATTACACCTTTAGTCAGCAGGTAGTGCCGTCACCTCGCACCAATTTTCATTGGCCGATTGGATTGGATGAAAACCAAAGTTCAAAAACCGCTGTTGCTCTTGTTCGTCTTTGGCCTTGTGCTCTTCGGTGGCGGTTACGCTGGCTACCAGGGCTACAAATCCGTCCGTCAGGCCCGACTGGTCAAACAGGCCAGAGAATACCTCGCCAAACCCGACCCGCGCAAGGCACTGTTTTGTCTCCAACGCGCCCTGCGCTATAACAACCGTGATGTGGAAGCGTGTCGGTTGATGGCCCAACTGGCGGAAGCTGGACGATCCCCTGATGCGCTGGTCTGGCGCAGCCGCGTGGTGGAACTGGACCCGGCCTCGACCGACGATCGGCTGGCGCTGGCACAGACCGCTATGATCGCCCGCGACTACGCCTCCGCCACCAATGCCCTCGAAGGCGTGGATGCCACCGGCAAAAAAAATCCGGCCTACCACACCATCGCCGGCTCCGTGGCCAGCGCGGTCAACCAATCCGCTTTGGCTGAAGCCCATTTCCTCGAAGCCGTCCGTCTGGAACCTCATAACGTCTTGCTGCAATTAAACCTGGCCGTAGTCCGGCTGCGCGGAACGAATGTTCCCTCGCTAATCGAAGCGCGTAGCTCGCTTCAGCAAATTTCGGCTAATCAGACCAACTCCACACTACGCTGTCAGGCCCTGCGAGAGTTGACCGTGGCCGCGTTGCGCGACAAAGAATTGGAAACCGCACTCATATTGTCCCGACAGTTGTTGTTGGAAACCAATTCGGTATTTCGCGACCGGCTGCTGCGACTCGATGTCCTGCGCGAAGCCCGGAGTGCTGAATACAAACCGGCGCTGGCGACCTTCCAGCGGGAGGCGACCATTGAGTCGGTGAATATTGCCGAGCTGGGCAGGTGGCAAATGGCGAACACGACCCCGACGGAAACTTTGGCTTGGCTACGCACTCTGCCGGACGGTACGCAAACCAACCTGGCGGTGGCAATAATCACAGCCGAGGTTTACACGGCGCTGCGCGACTGGGATGGACTACAAGCCGCCGTGGAAAAACAGGACTGGAGCGAGTTGGAATTCCTCCAGCACGCCTTCACGGCCTGCGCGCTGCGCGGGCAGGAATTTAACGGTGCCGCCCAGAGCGAGTGGGAACTGGCCCTGAAAGCTGCTGATAGTAAGCCGGTGAGTCTTGGTATGCTTTTGCGGCTGGCGGTGGCTTGGAACTGGCGGAATGAAGAGGAGGAAGTTCTATCGAGCATCGTCAACCGGTATCCCGCCGAGCGCTGGGCCTTCGTGGCTCTTAGCCAGGTATTGTTTAACGGTGGGCAGACGCGACCATTGATGATGCTTTATAGCCAGGAGTTGAAGCGGTCGCCGACGAACCTCGGGATAAAGAATAACCTCGCCATGACGGCCCTCTTGCTGGAGGACAATGAACTCAAGCCGCATGACCTGGCGCGCGAGGTGTACGAAATGGCCCCCACCAATGCCGCCTTTGCTTCCACGTACGCCTTTTCCCTGCACCGGCAGGGGAAAAATACTGACGCCTTGAAAATTTTTCAAACCCTTAAAGCGAAACAATTGGAAGACCCAAGAATCGCCGGTTATTACGGCTTGGTTCTGAAAGCCACGGGCGACACAGCGAATGCCCGGATTTACCTCGACTGGGCCTTCAAGAATCCGATGCTGCCAGAAGAGCGGAAACTTTTCGAGCGTGCCAAAACGGAGATGTAAGAATCCTCCGGCAAAGCCGGAGGATTTCCTAGAGATTAATCCATTTTGAGATCTTAAGCCAGACCTATCCTTACTTTAGGCTTCGCCATCTGCTGGCGTGCTTGGCTTTGCCGACCGTTCACCAAGCCGCCAGTGATCGCACCTTGGCGGCCAGGTCCGATTGGTTACGCAGGCACTGCAACAGCGGTTCAACATCGGCCTTGGCCGAAACCAAAACCATTTGTCGGCCGTCGAAAACCAGGACGCAACATTTCACCTCGCGAGCAGAAATGGCTTTGACCGGCACATACACGCTTACTAAGTTCTCGCCCTTCAGCACACCGACCAGTCGTTCCCAACCACGGTTGTTCAACACGGTGTCGGCGGTGGCGAGCATGGCGGCGCAATCCGGCAGCTTGGTTCCGGATGCCATTTCGTAGATGCCAACCTCGGCGCCGCGCACCGCTTGCACGGCCGCCCGCGCTTCGGGGGCAAGCGGCGCAAAGGAAAGCCCGGCGCGGACGATGCCGAGAGTCGCCCCGCCGATGTTCAAGCCGATGTGCTGGCGCCACTCCACGCCGCTGGCTTTCATCAACCCATTCCGCAGCGCTCGCGTATCGGAACTCAGATGAAAGTAACTAGCCACGCCCAATGCGATCACGCCGAGCGCAACGAACGGAAGCAGCAACACCGCAAGTCCAACCAATAACCACTGGCATCTTGCCGGCGGACGAATCAACGAAGGGGCAGGGGGCTGGTTCATGGTGCGGCGAGGTTTGATTGGCGGGGCCGCCGGGCGGAGTGGTCAAGCCCCTGTCGTCCGGCATCGGTTGCCTCGATCACTTCTTGGTGGCGGCACCAATTTCTTTGAGTGGGTTGATGTTCAAACTCTCACCCAAAGCGGCGATTTGCTCGGGCCGGATGTCGCCAACGACATTCACGAGCACCACATGCTTTGAGTCCACCACTGTGATTGCGACACCGGCCAAGGTTTCGCCTCCACCCGTTTGGGTGTAAACCCCCACGTCTTCGCCACCGTTGCCCTGCACATTGACGTTGCGTTCCCATCCGTGACTCTCGAGATCCTGCCGGATTTTCTGAACACGCTTCAGCGTTTCCTCCCGATTCTCATCGGTCAACCCGACAACGTTGACGCGGACGAGTTGCACGCTGCGCAAAAGTTTGGCGGCGTCAGGTTGTTCCTTTTCCACCAGTTGAGCCGCAAAGATCAACAGATTGCTTCTGACCTGGACTTCCACGAATTCATTACCTTTGCCCGGTGGCGTGAACTTGCCGAAGTCCACCATGCCCGGCGACCCGGCATGGACCGTAAGGCCGAGGCTGACCGTGACGAGCGCGAATGCGAAGAGACGACTGAGTGATTTTATCATAACGATTTTATTTGGTTGCGGTTGAGGAACTCAAAGTTCCAATCCGAATACCCGGCAGCCAGCAAAAATGTTTCAGAAAAATTGCAACCCAGCAAAGGCTGCGAAGCTACGGCTCAGATAGGTAATCTGCGGTTTCGCCAACGGGCGACCCGTCATCTGGTAAGTCGGACAATGGATTTCGCAACCTATTCAACTTGCCACGCGGCGGTGTTATTTCGGCGGCTCAATCGCTTTCACTGTAACTTTGACCTCGCCCGCCGGCCAATTGGTGCCATCCCGCGTGACATTCGTCCACCCCTTCGTGAAACCAGGTGCAAGATACCAAGTAAACCCGCCGTTTGAAACGGTCGTACCTTGATTGGTCGTGGCCGCCGCCGGCGAAACCTTCGATGCGGGGACTTCCTTTTTGCAGCCGACGAGTGCGAGGGCTGCCAAACCGGCGAGGAGTGCTAATGTTCTCATGGTGCCATATTGCGACGCTGATGCTTGATCTGCTGGTCCGCAACCGTGTTCTGCGAGCCGCGCTCCGGTAGTTGCCAGTCGGCGTTACAACACGTCTACGCCGTACTCCTTGATCTTGTTGTAAAGCGTCTGGCGGCCGATGCCTAGGCGTTTGGCGGCTTTGAATTTGTTGCCAGCGGTTTCCTTGAGCATTTCTACAATCATTTTTCGCTCCATCCGCTCCAGCGGGCTCAGCGCAGAATCATCCTGTTTGGGAGGTTCTATTTTCGAGAGATTCACTCTCTCAACTTCGATTGGTCCCTCCTGGTCTTCCAGCAGATTCTTTAGAATTTCAAGCAGTCTCTCCACTTCGAACGGCTTCGTAAGATATGCAGCAGCCCCACATCGCCCGGCTTCAAAGACCACATTGAGTGTATCGGTTCCTGTTAGCATTACGACCTGCATTCTGGGCCACTCCCCCTTGATTATTCGAAGAAGCATCAAACCAATTCCTTCTGGGCGG
>JANYBF010000165.1 GCA_025360895.1 Verrucomicrobiota bacterium | reverse complement strand
TTCGCGGCGTAGTTTGTAGCGCAAGGCCCAGAGTTCCTCATCACTGACGAATTGGGGATCGAGCATCTTTTTCCAGAAATCCGGCGAATTGATTTGGTTGGCCCAGTCGTGGCCATTGCCGGTCTGCCAGAAGCGCGTGGTATCGCCGGTGCCGGTGGGAGTGATGGCCTTGCCGTTGGTGAGGCGTTTGCGCCAGAACCGTCGCACCGTACCCTTCATCCAGCCGGCAACGTGAACGCCGTTGGTAATGTGGCCGATGGGCACCTTGTCCTGCGGCACGCCGGGATAGAGGCATTGCCACATTTGCCGGCTGACCTCGCCATGCAGTTCGCTGACGGCATTGGCCGCGCGCGAAGCTTTTAGCGCCAGCACGGTCATGCAAAACGGCTCGTGCGCATCCGTGGGTTTCACGCGGCCCAGAGCCATCAGTTGTTCGGACGAAAGTTTGAGCTGATCGGCAAACTTGCGGGCGGCATAGGTCATCAGCTCGCTGTTGAACCGGTCGTGCCCGGCTTCGACCGGAGTGTGCGTGGTAAAAATACATTCCGCCTTCGTTGCGGTCAGCGCGGCATCAAACTCTTTGCCTCCGGTCATCTTTTCGCGGATCAATTCCAGCGTGAGGAACGCCGCGTGACCTTCGTTCATGTGGAAGGTGGACGGCTGCACGCTTAGTGCGCGCAATAATCGCACGCCGCCGACGCCGAGGATGATCTCCTGCATGATGCGCGTGGTGCTGTCGCCGCCATAGACGCGCTTGGTGAGGTCGCGAAAATGCAGTTCGTTGTCCGGGTGATTGGCATCCAACAGATAAACCGGCACGCGGCCCACGTTGACGCGCCACGCGAGCAGTTTGACTTGCGACATGGCAATGCGGACGGAGATGACGAGCGGTTTGCCCTGTGCATCCACCACGGATTCGATCGGCAGGTTCTTCGGGTCCAGACGGGAATAGAATTCCGTCTGCCAGTTGTTGTTGTCCACGGCCTGCTGAAAATATCCTTCGCGATAAAACAGGCTGATACCGCAGAAGCCGAGGCCGAGGTCGCTGGCAGCCTTCGTGTGGTCGCCGGCGAGGATGCCGAGACCGCCGGCAGCGATGGGCAGGGTTTCGTGAAAACCAAACTCGGCGGAAAAATAGGCGACCGGATTTTTGACCAGGGCCGGGGCGTGTTTGGCGCCCCAGGTTTTTTTGTCGCCCATGTAGTTCGCGAAGTCCTGCAGGACCTGGCGCACATGGCTGGCGAAGTCCGGGTCCTGCAGCCGGGCGCGCAATTCGGTCTCGGACACCTCATGCATGATGGCCACGGCATTGTGATACAGGTTTTGCCAGCCGCGCGGCGAGAGTTCTTGAAACAATTCCTGGGCTTCCTGATCCCAGGTCCACCATAAATTACGGGACAATTGTTTCAGTCCGTTGATCAATCCGGTTATTTCGTCAGTCGTGAGCGGTGTCGTTGCCATAGTTCTAAACATTCGGTTCAATTTTCAATTCCATCCGGGCGCCAAGCTAGTAGCCGGATGCGTGCCTCGCAAACAAAAATCCCTTTTTACAAGTGTTTCCCATGTTGCTAAGGTGGCGAAAATAATACTGCGTGAACAAATATTGGCATGTCATCGGGGTCGGGGTTCAAAACAATCTGACTTACCGGTTCAATTTTCTCGCACGTACCCTGTTTGGTTTCATCCCGCTATTGGCGGTGGTGTTTCTCTGGCGGACCATCTTCGCGGACAAAGCCGCGGATGCGACCGTCGCCACTTTCACGCTGGCGGAGATGACTTCGTATTATCTCATCATGACCATCGCGGACGCGCTCACTGCGGTGAATGAAGACGACTGGCAGATCGCCGCCGACATCAAGGACGGCAACATCAGCCAGTTCCTGCTCAAACCGGTGGATTACCTATGTTTCCGATTTTGCCTTTACCTGTCGGGCCGGCTGACCTACATCGCCGTGGCCGCGCTGCCAATCGGACTGTTGATCTTTTGCTTGCGGGATTATTTCGGGCTGCCGGCGGACGGGCTGACGTTTGGGCTGTTCCTAGTCTCCCTGATCATGACGGCTCTGTTGCAATTTCTTCTGTCCTACACCATGGCGATGCTGGCGTTTTGGGTGCTGGAAGTTTCCACCTTCATTTTTATGCTCTACGCCTTTGAATACATTGCGAGCGGCCACATGTTTCCGCTCGACATCCTGCCGCCGGTCGTCAAGCAGGCGCTTTACTTCACGCCGTTTCCCTATCAACTCTATTTTCCGGTGGGGGTTTACATGGGCAAAATCACCGGCCCCGTACTCGTCCGCGGCCTGGTGATGCAATCCGGCTGGGTCGTGGTCGCTTAGTCCCTCGCGCGCTGTGCCTGGCAGCGGGGCGTCCGGAAATACTCCGCCGTCGGCGGCTGAATCATGCACTCCTTCAAACGTTACCTAACCATTTACCTCGCGCTCTGGAAAAACTCCGTGACCCGCGAAACCATGTTCAAGGGAAACTTTCTCCTGTGGATCCTGGTCGAAATCATCTGGTTCAGCCTGCAACTCTGTTTCATCAGCGTGTTGTTTCTTCACACCGACACGATCGGCTCGTGGACCAAATGGCAGGTGGTCATGCTCGTCGGCGCGAGCCAGTTCATTCAGCAAATCTATCAGGCGTTCTTTCTCGTCAACTGCGTGAACCTGTCCGAACTGGTGCGCACCGGCAAAATGGATTTCCTGCTGCTGCTGCCGGTCAACTCGCGCTTCGTGCTCTCGCTGCGTCAGGTGGATCTTGGCGGCTTCGTCAACGCCAGCTTCGGCGTGGCCGTGATGCTCTACGCCGCGCGGCAGATTCCGATCGCTCCCGCCTTCACCACCGTGCTGGGCTTTCTTGCGCTCTGCGTCGTCGGGGTGCTGATCCACTACTGCCTGATGTTCATGCTGGCGTCGGTGAGCTTCTGGACCGTGCGGGCGCAGGGGATTGTCTATGGTTACTACAACCTCTTCAACATCGCGCGTCTGCCGGATGAGGCCTTTCGCGGGGTGTTCAAGGCCGTGTTCACGTTCGTCCTGCCGGTGCTGTTGGTGTCGAATGTGCCGGTGCGCCTGCTTACGGACACGCTGCATTCGCAATTCTGGCTGCTGGTGCTGTTGGGCATGGCCGTCGTTTGCGCCCTGGCCTCCGAATGGGTCTGGCGAATTTCCCTCCGTCGTTACACCAGCGCCAGTTCGTAAGCGGGCAGAAGGGGACGTTTTTAACGAGTTTACCAGCCTTACTTCACTGTTTCTGCCCCTCGTGATTGGGCTTTTGTTGCTCGTAGAGCGAGAGGCAACGCTGCATCTCCTTGCGGTACGGCTCCGTTACACTGCTCATTTCCATCGCTTGCTTCTCGTACTTGATTGCGTTCTTGAAATCCTCCGCCTCGGCGAACGCCGCCGCCAGAGTGTCGATCCAGTCCCACCTGTTCCAATTGGTCAGTTCACACGCCTTGGTCGCGAGTTCGACCGCTTCCTTGCCGCTCCGCATCTCCGCAGACGGACAAGTGGCACGCAACCAGCCGAGGCCATTGTAGCCTCTAGCGTTTTGCGGATCGACTTGCATCGCTTGGCGGTAGTCTTGCACCGCCTTGTTGAATTGGCTCGTCATGAAGTAGGCCCACCCGCGTGCCGCTAGCGATTCAGCGTCGTTCGGACCAAGCCGTAGTCCTTCGTTCCAGTCAGTGATCGCTTTATCAAATTCACGTTTCTCAGAGTAACTATCGGCGCGGCTCTTGTATACGATGTCATTTGTGGGGTTGAGTCGCAGCGCGTCGTTTAAATCATTTATCGCTGAGTCAAAGTCGCGCTTGCAACGATAGGCACTCGCACGGTTGCACATGGCTTCAGAATTTGTTGGGTTAATTTGGAGTGCTCGCGTGAAATCATTTACGGCGTTGTCATAATTGCCCGACAAAATAAAGGCCGCGCCACGGTATTGATATGCCAGAGCGTCCTTTGGATTGCCGCGTATAGCCTCGGTAAAGTTGGTGATCGCTTCCTTCCACTCCCTACTACCCATGTTCGCGACTCCACGCTGGTAGCTGGTGGAGTTATTGGTTTCGCCTGCCACGACCTGACTCGCCACTGCAACCACGCTTAAAAGCGTGGAAGTCCACCTACCTAACATGCAGCGAGTTGTCTTGCTGGCCTGAGCATTCATGAAGGCTTACATACTCCGCACCTCCCAAGCATGTCGAGTCGCAAAATCCCCGCGTCAGTTATGGATCAAACGCGCCATGGTAATGGTCGCGGAGCCCGCTGCCAACGGGGGCGACTTTGAGTCCATCCGACCCGGCCGGGATTGAGCATCGGCCAAAAACGCGCCGGATCGGAGATTAGCACTCCGCACTCGCCGC
>JANYBF010000359.1 GCA_025360895.1 Verrucomicrobiota bacterium | reverse complement strand
CTTCGGCGCCGCCCGCAACATCGAGGAGGGCGGCTCGCTCTCCATCATTGCGACTGCGCTGGTGGATACCGGATCGCGCATGGACGAAGTCATCTTTGAAGAGTTCAAAGGCACGGGCAACATGGAAGTTCATCTCGACCGTGGCCTGGTGGATCGCCGTATTTTCCCTTCGATCAACGTCGAACGCTCGGGCACGCGCAAAGAAGAACTGCTCTACCATCCCGACGAACTCAACAAGATCGTCCTGTTACGCCGCGCCCTCACCGGTGTGCCGCCCGTCGAAGCCATGGAATTGTTGCTTGGCAAACTCAAGAAAACCGGCAGCAACATCGAGTTCCTCATCGGCATGGCGGTGGGGTGAAATCGTGCGGAGGTCGCGTCTTCGTTCCTCGCTTTTTCTCATTAACACCGGGCTTGAGCCCGGTGTTTGCTCGAAGTTCAGACACCCAGCCGTTTCAACGGCTTGCCCGAGGAACTGGCCAACCGCGCCAAAACGAAACGGTTGAAACCGTTGCGTTACCCTCTGGCCCGCTATCACCCGGCTGAAGCCGGGTGTTAATGGGATAGAAAACTCGGCGCTGCCAAAAGCTGGAATGCTCCCGGCGGCATAACCGGCGCAGAGTCGGACACTATTTTGAAGTGGGAGGTGAACTCTGCAGCGACTCTTCGACGGGATTCACCCGATTCCCCGCCGGATCAACAATGGTGGGAGTGACGAAGACGAACAGGAAATTGGTGTTGTTGCCGGTGACATCCGTGGTCAAAAACTCGCCGTTGGGTTGTTTGACGATTTCAGTTGTGGGTAGATTGCCAAGCATCAACGTTTGTCCTTCCCGCATCACAAAGTCGTTGGTAATCTGATGGGTCTGATACCGTGGTAACGGCGGAACCTCCGCTTTCTTCTTGCCGTTGACGTAGACGGGGACATTTGATTTCGTTTTGCCGTAGCCGAGGAATTCATTGGCGTAGGCAATAACGTGGAGTGAAAGTTTTGCTTCCTCGGGACTCACGGTTGGTATGACGTTGAGGGTTTGACCGAATGGAGTAGTTTGCCTTTCCAGGACGTTGGTTGTGGAGTTGACACCCGGCGGGATCAGAGCTTGCGGATTGATGCCGGTTACGATCGTTTTCATTTTGATGGTTTGAATAGAGCACTGCCGTTGGCTCAAGGTTGTGACGTCGCCTTCGGATAACAAATCCATGCCGTCCCTGGTATCAACGCGTTCTCGCACTTTGGCCATTTGCTTTTCAGTCAGGATACCGAAAATATTTTGAGTTCTGGATATGGACGGAGAGACAGTATTTGTGAGAAACTCCTGTAACATGGAACTGACGAGCCATGGCGGAATCTCGACCCATTTCACCTTGATATTCACCTGCGGCCGAGCCACGTTCAGCACCTGTATCGCCTGCTCAATTTTGTCCAAGTCCTCCATCGTCGCGTAGACGAGCAATTGACCCTTCCGATCATTCCAAAACACACTCTTCGGCGGCGTGGTCAAATCCACTCCCATGGTGGTGAAGAATTTTTGCACAACCGCACTAACTGATTGTGTGGCGTTCGTGGTCGTGAGGCCGGCAATGCCGCCACCACCGCCTTGACCGCTAGAGCCAGTCTGAACATCGCCAAAAGCGGTTCCGCTAACGGCATGTAATCCTTGCATGAAAGTGTTGGGGTCAACATTAAAAGTTCGCATGGCCAGCGGCGTAACCTCCTGTCCCTTGAGCGAAACCACCACTGCATAATCTTCAATCGAAAAGCGCAGCGGCTTTTCCGCCATCCGTTCCACTGCCTTAAGCACATCCCCCAACCGGACATCAATCAAGGGTGGATTGAGTTTAATGGAAATGGCACCCACGTCCACGGCCTCCGTCGGCGCCGCCGCCACCGCGAGACCGGTCGCCGGATCGATCGCCACGGGTGCGCCGGTCGCGGCGGGGGCATTCGGATTGATGATGAAATTAATGCCGCTCTTTTCGGGGTCGCGCTTGCGAGCTTCATCGTTCAAGGTTCGAATCACTTCACTCAACGGCAGACCGTCAAATGCAACGGTGTCAAACTTGATCGTATGGAGTTTACGAATGATGTTTTGGCGACCCTTGCTGGTCCAAATCAGGTTGGTGCCGTTATTCGGATTGGGCACGGGCAATTTGCCTCCCTGAGTGGGCCTTTCCCAAGCATCGGCCACTGCGAGCATGGCTCTCCGGCTGTCGTTCAGCGCGGCGACGTTGGTTGGCTGTTGAATTGAACTCGTCGTGTTGTTGTTGGTTGCTTGACTGGTGATGCTGTCTTTCGTCGTCTCAGCGGTGCCGCTATGTCCCGGTTGGTTTTCAATCTCAGTTGCGATATTATTTTTGTCGACCGCTGAAATTAGAATCTGTGCCGGATGACCGCTCACTTGCGTGACCTGATCTTGGTTGGACGAGTTTATCCCGCTCCGTTGATCGATCGCTTTTACTACCTCGCGGAATTGAGGATCTGTCATGATACCATTGAACGTTGCCGAAACCGGCGTTGTCGTGCCGTTGCTACCGAAGTTGGCAACTGGAGAACTAATCAACGGTTCGGACGCAGCTTTTTCTCGTGGTGACAGGATTGCTCCAACGGTGCTTCTGGTGCCCACCGCCGAAAGCACTAGTAACGTGCCGCCCACAATCAAGGACGCCAGCATCGCCCGCCAGGTCAGGCGCAGGGCAGGGCGGTAGCCGGGAACAAGGAGGCGTTGCACGCGGTCGGTAAGCGAGGAGGGTTCGCGCTGTCCGTCACCAAACGCCAGGGCGGCATTGGTCGCCGGCTGTAAAATATTTTCCGCCACGCGCACCAGTGTTCGCGCGTAATCCGCCGGGGCCCCGCTCAGCTCGATGGCGAGCGCATCGCAACTGGCTTCCCGCTCACGGCGGATTTGATGGCTGATCCACCAGACCGCCGGGTTGAAGAACAACAACGCCTCGGCCAAAAGTTGAAACAGGTTCGCGAAATAATCTCCCCGCCGGATGTGTGCCAGTTCGTGCAACAGGACGAAACGGATTTGTTCCGGTGTCAGCGTGGTGAACAGCGAGAGCGGTAGGATCAGCGTTGGCACGAGCACACCCACGACGGCGGGCGAAGTCAGTTTTTCGGTGACGGCCACGCGAATTTGTCGGACCAAGCCGACGGCGCGGCGGGCTTCGGCCACGAGCGCGATCATGCGGTCGTCATTGAGTGGTCGGCAGGACCGGCGAAGGTTTTCCGCCCCGGCGACTTTGATGCCCGCCCGGAGCAGCATTGCGCCGGCACCAAGCATCCAGACGACGGCGAGCCAAGCGATCCAATACTTCGGCGCTGGTGGGGGAGACATTCGGACCAAAGCGACGATCTTGTCGCCGGAATTTAGATTGAGCGCGGTGGTTGCGACGGGTGTTATTGCGGGTTCGGTTATTGGAATTGTGATCGCGGTGGATACAGCGGGTTTCGGAGCATTCAACACCGCCCAAGTGACGATGCTGGCCATGACCACCAGACCGAGGGTGACGAGGGCGCAACGATAGCGCGTCACCGGGTTCGCCAGCCGACGCATCAGAAGGGCGAGCGCCAGCGCGATGATCGCTCCCTGCCAGAGCGAGTGCAGCAACGCGCCGACGATGTGGGTCCACTCGGGTGAGGTCAGCCAGTGCAACAGTGGGTTCATGACTTTCTCCCGCCTTTGCTGCGGGTCTTTTCATGCGCCGCGATGAGCTGCTTGATCTGGTCGAGTTCGACTCCAGAGATGTCGTTGGTGTCAAGCAGGCATTGCACCATTGGAGTCAGCGCGCCGTTGAACGCGTGTTTGAGGGCGTAGAGCAATTCGCCGCGCTGCGCCTGTGCCCGCGTGACTACAGTGCGGTAAATCGTCTGGTTGCTTTTCTTCTCCGCTGCGAGCAAGCCCTTCACGACCATGCGATCCATTAACGTGCGGACGGTCGAGTAGGTCCACGCGGTGCGTTTGAGGAGCTTTTCCTGAATGGCCGGCGCGGCACACGGCTCGGTGTCCCAGACGGCTTTGATG
>JANYBF010000037.1 GCA_025360895.1 Verrucomicrobiota bacterium | reverse complement strand
AACAATACCATGGTCCATCTCACGAAGACGGGCGGTGTGGACACCGCATCGGCCGTCGTGAACGTGCAGGACCTTGATCCCGGTCCACCGACGACATTCGGCCGCGGCTACTATCTGGAAGGCAATGCGGTGGTGGACACGGAGGGACTCGTCCGGAACTACGATCCGGCGCAGACGACGGTGACGTGGAACAACAACCTCCTGCCACTGGCTTGGACCGGGCCGGGCAGCAACAATATTGTTGCCGATCCGTTGCTCAAGTATATTCCGCAGGTCTCGGAGACGTTTTTTACTTCGTGGGAACAGGCGCAGGTCATGCGCGACTGGTTCAGCCTGCAACCGGGCTCGCCGGCGCGGGGTTCGGGGCCGAACGGACGCGATATCGGTGGTGTGGTGCCGCTCGGCGCTTCCATATTTGGTGAACCGGTCGGAACCAATAATCAGACGACGGCCACGCTCACGGTGGGCGTAAACCGGATCGGCTCCGGAATCCCCGCGAGCGGGTTTCCGAACGGCTCCGGCTACCCGGCCTATAAGTGGCGGCTCGACTCCGGAGCATGGAGCGCGGAGACGCCGATCTCCGCACCGATTGCTCTCTCCGGCCTCGCCAACGGCGCTCACCACGTTGAAGTCTCGGGCAAACGCGATTCGGGATCGTATCAGGATGACCCGATTTTCGGAGCCGAGGCGCTCGTGACGATCTCGCGGACCTGGATCGTCGATACCAGCTACGTTCCGCCGGCCACACCGCGCGTTCGCATCAACGAGGTGCTGGCAAAAAATGTCGCAGCTTTCAACAATGGCGGCACGTTTCCGGACATGATCGAATTGTACAATGACGGAAGCGTGCCGGTTGATCTGGTGGACATGAGTCTCTCCGACAGCTCGACCACGCCGCGCAAATTTGTGTTTCCCGCCGGGACTCCACCCCTTCCGCCCGGCGCTTATCTCGTCCTGTATGCCGATTCCACATCGGCCGCGCCTGGAATTCATCTGGGGTTCTCCCTGAAACCGGGCGGCGACGATGTTTATCTTTCTGACAAGTCCGCCCGCGGCGGCACCCTGATCGATTCGGTGGTGTTCGGAATTCAACTGGCTGACTACTCGATCGGCCGCATGCCCTCTGGAGAATGGACACTCTGCACGCCGACCTTTGGGGCTGCCAACCTCAATGTCGCGCTTGGCGACTATCGCAAATTGAAGATCAACGAATGGTTGGCGGACGCCCAGTTCGCCGCCAACAATGACTTCGTCGAACTTTACAATCCCACCGCATCGCCGGCGCGCCTCGGCGGCCTGTTCCTGTCGGACGCCTCGGGCGCACCCGCGAAGAGTCCCGTTCCTCCGTTGAGCTTCATCGGTGGCGCCGGATTCACAAGTTTTGTCGCCGATGGAAACGCCAGTCAGGGCGCGGATCACCTCGCGTTCAAGTTGTCGCCGGATGTCGGACTGATTCTGCTTTCGGCGCCCGATCTCACGCTCATCGACGCCATCAACTATGGTCCGCAGCGTACCGATGTCTCGGAGGGGCGGAGTCCTAGCGGGAGCGGCACGCTCACGTCCTTCGCGCAACCAACCTCGGGCGGCCCGAATCCCGGACCGGCCGGCGTGGTGTCCGTGACCAACATTACGCAAACGATCGTGTCTTTGTTGAATGTGACCAACAGCGCATGGCGTTACAACAACGGGGGAATTGATTTGGGTACCGCCTGGCGCCCCGCGAATTACAATGACGCGGCGTGGAATAGCGGCTTCGGCCTGTTCGGGTTTGAAACCACTCCGCAGATCTACCCTTATCCTTTCCTAACGACCGTTCCGGCACCCGATCAGACCAATGGCCGTAACACCGTCTATTATCGGGTGCATTTCCAGTGGGACGGCAGCCTGAGCACTTTCAGCCTGGTTTCGACCAATTATGTGGATGACGGCGCGGTGTACTACCTGAATGGCGTCGAAGTGGGCCGGCTGCGCATTGCGGTTGGTGCCGTAACCTACACGACAGCGGCCACTCTTTCTCCAGAACCGGCGATCGATGTCCTGACGTTTCCCACCAATGGGCTGGTGGTTGGCGACAACGTCATGGCGGTCGAGGTTCATCAGGTCAGCGCCACGAGTTCCGACGACGTCTTTGGCATGTCACTCGCCGCAATCCACTTCACGACCAATGTCATCACCCAGACGTTTGGCGTGCCGATCGTGTTGAATGAAGTGCTCGCCCGAAACCAGACCTTGACCAATTTTAACGGACATACCGCGGATTACATCGAAATCTACAATCCTTCGACCAACACGGTGGACCTCTCCGACTTGAGCCTGAGCAACGACGCCAATCAGCCGCGTAAGTGGATCGTTCCTGCCAGCACCACGGTGGCTCCACTCGGTTACCTTATCGTCTATTGCGATGATGCCTCTCCGGCTTCTGGCGCGAACACGGGATTCGGCTTGGGCGCCAAAGGCGACTCGGTGTTTCTGTTTCATCGGCCGGCCGCGGGTGGCCAGTTGCTCGACGGCATCAGTTTTGGCCTGCAGACCCCGGATTTCTCGCTCGGCCGAATTCCGAACGGGTCGGGCAACTGGGGCCTGACGGGGCCGACACCGGCCGCTCCGAACGCCGCCGCCGGACTCGGCAGCATCGCATCACTCCAGGTTAACGAGTGGATGGCCGATCCGTCGAGCGGGAGCGACTGGTTCGAGATCTACAATGCCGGAAATCAACCGGTGGCGCTCGGAGGCCTGTTTCTCACGGACGACCTCGCGAACCGGACGCAATCGCCGATTCCGCCGCTGAGTTTCATTGGCAATGGCGCAAATGCGTTCGTTCAATTCTTTGCGGACGGGAGTCCCAACTCCGGAGCAGATCATGCGACGTTCAATCTGAAAAAGTCCGGCGAAGCCATCGCCATCTATTCATCTGCCCAAGTGATGATTGATGCCGTCAGCTTCGGTGCGCAACAGACCGGGGTTTCCCAAGGGCGATTCCCGGACGGGGCTACGAATATCGTCGCATTCACTCAGACGGTTTCCCCGGCCGAAAGCAATTTTCTGCCCCTCCCGAATGTCGTTGTGAACGAACTCCTCAGTCATACGGACCCGCCGCTTGAAGATGCGATTGAATTCTACAACCCGAGCGCTGGCGCCGTGAACATCGGAGGCTGGTATTTGAGCAACACGCAGGAGGATCTGAAGAAATACCGGATTGCGGATGGCACCATCCTCCCGGCCGGTGGCTTCAAGGTCTTCTATGAATGGCAGTTCAATCCGACCAACGGTTCGTCCATTCCGTTCACATTCAATTCGGCGCACGGAGACGCCGCTTACTTAGCGGCAGCGGACGCCGGGGGCAATCTCAGCGGCTTTCGTGCGGCGGCGAAATTTGGCGCCGCCGCCAACGGGGTTTCGTTCGGACGCTATACCAACAGCGTCGGAGCGGCGGAATTCGTCGCGATGAGTGCGCGCTCCTTCGGCGTGGACAACCCGGCCACCGTCGCCCAGTTCCGGACCGGCGTGGGTGCGGCGAATCCTTATCCTCTCGTGGGTCCGGTTGTAATTAACGAAATCATGTATCATCCGCCGGGCGTCGGCGGTTCGCTCGTCGATGAAAACACAGCAGAAGAGTTCATTGAATTGCGGAATATCACTGCCACGAGCGTTCCCTTGTACGATCCGACGGCCGCGACAAACACGTGGAGAATCGATGGTGGGGTGACCTTCACGTTCCCGAACAATGTGACGTTGAGCACGGGAGGTTATTTGTTGATCGTGAATTTCGATCCCGTGGCCAATCCGGTTTCACTGGCCGCGTTTCGTGCCAAGTATGCGGTTGCGGCCAGCGTGCCGATCTACGGACCCTATGGCGGCAATCTGAACAACACCGGTGAGAGCGTTCAACTGTTCAAACCTGACCCAACCCAACTCGCGCCGCATCCGGACGCCGGTTTCGTGCCTTACGTTCTGGTCGAGGAGATCAATTACTCGGCGCTGCTACCCTGGCCCGCCAGCGCAGCCGGTGCGGGCGATTCCTTGCAACGCAAAGTCAGCTCAGAATTCGGTGACGACCCGGCCAACTGGCTGGCAGCAGCACCGACGGCCGGTCAGGCGAACGCGGTCAGCACGCCGGGTGACGCGGATGGGGACGGTTTGCCGGATGCCTGGGAAATCCAGTACTTCGGTTCGATCAACGACCCGCGGGCAACGCCGGGCGCTGATCCGGACGGGGATGGATTTAACAACTTGCAGGAATACCTCGCGGGCACCAACCCGCTCGACGCCGGGTCCGTGCTCCAGATCAAGTCCGTGAGCCTCGGTACCAGCTCGACAACGATTCAATTCGTCGCCGTGGCGGGCAAAACGTACAGCGTGTTATACCGCGACAACTTGGCGAATGGCGTCTGGCTCCGGCTGGCGGATGTTCCTGCGCAAGGTGGCACGGGAACCGTCAACGTAG
>JANYBF010000006.1 GCA_025360895.1 Verrucomicrobiota bacterium | reverse complement strand
CTGCACGGGAAATTTCACACCGCGCACGAAACGCCGACAGACTGTAGCCGACGACGTAAGGAGGCGGACTCTGTGCATGCTCCATCCGCCTCCTCACGTCGGCGGCTACGAAGTTTGTAAAATCTCCGGGTTAAAGCTTCTTCCCCATATAAACACAACCGTCCTTGCCTTCACCGACGCGTAGCAATTCCTTGAAGCCCAGCTTCTGGTAAAACCCGAACGCCGGGGTGTTCATCATGCTGACGCCCAAGTGCGCACCCGGCGAACCGCGCTGACGGAGTTTGTCCATGACCATTTCCATCATGCGCCGGCCGTAACCGTGGCCCTGCGCCCGTTCCAGCAGATCAATGTGCAGGTGCGACGGATACTCCGCATACGGCTCCGGCATGGTGTAATCCGGGTTGTGATACCACGAGTGGACCATTTGGGACCGGGTCCATTTTTCGGGATCGCCCGTTGGCATCGGAAACCGGGCGCACAAATCCGGACGCCATTCTTTTTCGTAGCGGGCGAAGAACGCCTTTGAGTCAAATGCCCCCAATGCGTAGCCGCAGATGCCTTGATCGTCCTCGAGGATGAGACTCAGCTCCGGCTCGTAGGCCAGATACGGGCCGACAAAGATGCGACCCAACGCGTCGGGATCTTCGCGGTAAAACGGTTCCCCGTCCTTGCCGAAGTTTCCGGTCTTGAGACAAACGTAATAAGCCCCGGGCTGATCGCCGGGTCGGGCGGATCGAATGGTGCAATCTTTCATAGAGCAGGAAGGGTTCAGATTTTGGGTTCACGGGCAATGGGAAAACTTTCGCGTGAGAGTGCGGGCGTGATGGTGCCGTCAGATTGCGGAGCCAGCAACCGTTGGAGCCGGCTCACCATCCCGCCGCGATAGGTGCCCGGCAGATGAGAATCCGGATGGTAATCCGCGTTCTGGTTCCCGGGTGCCGACTTGAAGGCGATGTACCGTTCCAGCAGATCCAACTCCTCGCGCAGTTCCCAGACCCGGCGGTTCAAGGCATAAAACAGCGGCCGATGCTGAAGCTCGGTGAGCCGGAAACAAAACTCTCGCAGGCGGGCGAGCTGCCGGCGAATGGTTGCCGCGTCGTCCCCCCAAGTCGCCGGATTCCGTGACAGCAAATCACGCGCGCGTTCAAAGAGGGCTTTGGCCTCCGCACCGTCCTCATACGGCAGGTAATAGCAATCGCCGAGCAGGATCAAATCCTCCAGTGCGAGCGGCGGACCCGAGGTGGCGAAATAAGACAACCACTCGCGCATGGCCGCCAGATAGGCCTGGCGGGCATCCCACGTTCCGGGATTCCGCACAAACTCCGCCAGCGTGTGAACCGCGACAAAGTTCAAGGGAAACTCCGTGTTCGGATTGAGGAGCAGACCGCTGACCGCGCTCCGCAATTCCGACGCCCGCCCGCTGTAGGGTCCGCAGAAAAACCGGCGCCCGTCGTAATCGTTGGCGTGGAGATTATCCCAGATAAGCGGCTTCCGACGCAGCACGGTTTGCAGTTCCTGAATGTGCGCCACCGTGATCTCCCGGGAGATGATTTCCGGGCCCGTCCAAAAAACGTCAATCTCCGGCAACAGTTCCCGCCCGACGGTGGCGAGGTAGCCTTCCCCGCCCAGTTTGGCTTCCGCCATACGTCCGCAATAGGGCGTGGGACAGAAAAGAAACCGCGCGGCCGGACAACGCTCGCGCGTCCAGCGGAACAGCGCATTGACGACGTGACACTGGGCGGCAGCAAACGAACCCCAGCGCTGGCGGTCCGCTGGATCCATGCGGTCGGGAAGGTCATCGAAGAGCAGGGAAAAGTTTTGGCAACCCAACGCCAGTATTTGCTCGAAGCGCTGTTGCAGATGCTCCAGCTCCGCCGGGTTGCTGTAGCGAATATCTAATCCGGGGCTGAGCGCATAAATGAAGCGGAGATGGCGTTGCTGGCAGGCTTGAATCAGTTGACCGAGGGCCTCGGCTTCGGCGGCGGAATAAAGTTCGCGCCAGATCGCGCGTTGTTTCAAGTCGTCCTTGGGCGCGTAGAAATAAGTGTTCAGTCCCCACTGCGCCATCCAATCGAATAACTCAAAACGTTCCGCCTGGGTCCATGGCGGCCCGTAAAAGCCTTCGATCACTCCCGCCAGAAAATGAGTTGTCGCTTGTGTTGTCATGCCTTCGTCTGATTTAGCGCGCACAAGCTAAACGGCGGATCAATCCGCTGGCAAGGTTACTTGGCGGCACTCAAGTCTTCCCAGCCGGCAGAACTTTCCAAGCAACTTGCGCCCGCATCTGATTCCATGTCCCGCAAATGAGAGGGTTGCTCCCCGCGATCAGGTCTGCCAAACTGCCGCGGTGCGCATTCTGAATTTTATTCATCGCTTGGCTTTGGCTTCCGCGTTGTCGCTCGGGTTCAACTCAAACTTGGGGGCTGGGACCGCCGACCTGCCGATTTACACCGACGAAATGGCGAACGGTTTCGAGGTCTGGGGCTGGGCCCCACATACCTTGACGAACCCGGCGCCGGTTCACGCCGGGAGCCGCTCGATTGGCGTTAGCGCCACGGCTTGGTCGGGACTTTACATTCACCATGCGGATTTAAATACCGGCGGATATACGAACCTGAGCCTTTGGGTTCATGGCGGCGAATCCGGCGGACAACTGCTGCGGATCAGCGGGAAGCTTGGGACCAACGACCAATCGGGCTACTCACTGCCGCCGCTGCCGGCGCAAAAGTGGCAGCAATTCATAATTCCGCTCGAACTATTGGGGGCTGAAAACAAAACCAATTTTGCGGGATTTTTGTTGCTCCTGCAAGGGGACTGCCCGACCACCACCTTCTACCTCGATGACCTGCTGCTGGTGGCCAAACTTTCTCCGACTGAGGCGCGCGTGATTGTCAATGAATCGCAAACTCCGCCTACCATCACCACCAATCGCTCCGCGCTGGAACAACCTCAAACGGCTCCGCCGGCCGGGGCCGGGAAGCCGCAGGCCGGCTTCATTCTCTTGATCACCGTCGGCCTCGCGGTCATCGCCAGCTTGTTGGTATGGCTTATCTTGGTGGTCAAGCGCAACAGTTTCGGGACACGCGATCTGATGACCGCTTCAAGCGTCGCCTTAGTCCCGCGCCCAAACGTTCCGGCCGCCACCGTGGAACCAGCCGCCAACGAGGATTGGCGGCAACGGGCCCTCGCCGCGGAAGCGGTGGCGAGCAAAACGACGCAGATTCTTCGTGACAAACTGATGCCAGAAATGGCGGCCTTTGCAAAAAGCACGCTCGTTCAGGGACTGGCCTCCGAACGGAACGGGTTGCTCGAAACGCAGCGGCGGGCGCAACAGGAACTCACAGAACTGGAAGCCCGGCTGGCCGAATTGCGCCTCCCGTTGCGCGAAAGAATCCTGGTTTATGAGCGGCGCATTGCCGAACTGGAAAAGGACCTTTCCACCCGCAGCGAGGAAATGCGCGAATTGATCCGCGCCACCTTGTCGCTCGTGCGCCAAAGATTAGAAGATGAAAAGAAAAAGGAACTTGTGGGCAACGCCCTCGCGCGGAGTTGAGTAAATTTGGGCGCGTAAAAATGCAGTTTCTTGTCGGAGGTCTGCTTTATTGGTTGCCTCAACTTTTCTCCCAAGTCACTCGAAAGTGGGGGAACTTTCCACCCAAAATTCTAACGGGAATGCGAAGCGGAAGGTTTTCCTGGCGTAGCCGGCGGCTTCGCCGGCGTCACGGGTTGGTTGATCCGATACTCCTTCAATTCGGCGTAGATGGATTGGGCGAGGCCCGATTTCGTGAAACCAATC
>JANYBF010000643.1 GCA_025360895.1 Verrucomicrobiota bacterium | reverse complement strand
GCCCGCCCAGATACGCGCTTCGATAACTTGCGCCGCTGCGTCGGAGAAGCGGTTGAACGTCCAGGTGAAGCCGGGATAACCCGGGGCGCTGAGGGTGAACGTGTGGTCGTCGCCGATCAGATCGGCCAGTGTGTTCATGATTCCGGTCGTGATCGTGGCATGGTTCGACATGTACTCCTGATGCCGCGGCGCGGTGAATAGCGCGTTCCACGTCGGATCGGCTTCGGTGTCGGGATTGCCGTCCGTGTCCGCCAGCCGGATCGCATGATACGGTCGCCAGAGGTTGTAGGTGTACTTGGAATCAAACCCGGCGATGGTGGCGTCTTCGCCCACGATGTTGATGAGCGCGAAGATGCGCGCCGTGTCCACCAGCCGCCAGCGCCCGCAATGCGACGCAATCAACGACTCGATAACCGGACGGATGGAATGGTTCTCGTTCACCTGGCCCACGGCCTGCCAGAGCAGGGCGAGTTGCGTTTGCTCCGGCGTGCGTACGGTGCTGTCGAAGCGGCCAATCGCCTTGACCTCGTTGAGATTGGCGGCGTAAAGCGCGCTGCTCAAGGCCGGCGGCGGACCGGGGCGGAATTGATCGTGACTCGTCATCGCGAACGGGACCAGGACGGCATTTTGGGGGAAGATCGCCGGCAAGGTGCCGTCGGCGTTCGTGCCGGTGGGCGGCGAACGCCAGACCCCGGCCGCCCCGCCGCCGAAATAACCAGGGATCGGCGTGGTGAAACCGTCGGTGGCGCGCCAGGCCAGGATTTGATTGGCAACATTCTCACCCCATTCCAGACCTCGGGCGATGCGCCGGCTGTGTCCCTGGTGACCGGGGATCTTGGCCAGCGACTCGGCGAGTTGGGCATCCAAGGTGACCTTCTGCGTCGGATAGTAGGTCACGAGGACGGTGTACGCCGCCTGCACGGCGGCGGCTTCGGCGGAAGCGCCGCGCGGGCCGCTTTCGGCGACGAAGTAAGGTGTGTATTTACGTTCGATCCCGTTGACCGCGTCGTAAATGGCGGCGTGGACGATGGCGAGGAAGCGCCCTTGCACCGGCGGTCCTTGCGCGGCGGTGAGGATGGCTTGCTCGGTATTCGCGTTCCAGTCGGTGACCGCGTCCGCGCGGGCCACGGGCGTGGCGGTGAGGGCCGCCAGCGCAAGGCTGACGGCGATTAATGTTCGTTTGTTCATTTGGTTGTTTCTTTCTTGGTCAGGTGACAAGCACCTGGTTTGTTGTTTTTTTTCTTCTACTTTCCCCACCGTTTTCCGGTGGGGAAAAACTTTCCGAGCCAAGCGACACTACCTGCGTCCGGGGTTGGTCGTCCCTCGTTCAAAGCTGACGGTGCCGGGCGATCAGGAATCGGAGTGAGTCGCAGGCGACGCGATCGCGTTAGTTTTGGTGCTCGTGGTGTCTCAATGGTACTTAAACGTTGCAATCCGGGAATTCTTACAAAAATTATGTGTCATAAACGTTTCACTGCTGCTTGAGCCGATAGCAGCGGTTGCCGGGTGAGGGCGACACGGCCACTTCGTAATGCAGGTTGGTGAAGTTGAGCGTTGGGAGCGTCGGCACGTCCATCCAATTAGTCGTGGTCAAATCGGGGTTCTGTTGCAGCACGAAGCTGGTCGAGGGCACGAGCCAGGAAAGGTCGAGACTCCCACCCAAACGATTCATGCTGAGGCGGGGCTGATGGAGCGGCGGAGAAGGCGGGATCGGGAATTGCAGGGTATATATCGGACCGCCATTATTTGCTACGGCCACCACTTTGTTGCCGTCTGCCGAAGAAGCGACGGCTTGCCAATATTCCCCTGGTGCGTTCGCTAGTGTCCATGTCGCTCCCGAATCGGTCGAGGCGTGAATCGCCCCAATATAAAAGTCCGCCACCAACAGCTTTGTTCCGTCCGCTGAACTGACGATCGATCTCCCGTCGATACTCGGGCTGGCGGTTTGTGTCCAGCTAACTCCTGAGTCTATGGAAGTAAAAACCCCGCCCCCGGATGCGATACTGTTCCCGGACGCCGCCAGCTTGGTTCCATCCGCCGAAGAGGCGACCGACCACCAAGAGTTGAACGGCGCGCTGGTGGTCGTCCAAGTAACTCCCGAGTCCGTGGAAGTAAAAATCCCGGTCCCGGATGCCACCAGCTTGGATCCATCTGCCGAAGAGGCGACGGCTCGCCACCTCGTGGCAGGAGCGCTGGTCGGTGTCCAACTAGCCCCAGAGTCAGTCGAGGAGTAAATGGGACCGCCGGAAATGTAAACCCCATGGGACACAGTTTCGCTTACTGCCGCCACCCATTTCGTGCCATCGGCCGAACAGGCGACGGAAATCCAGTTCGTGCGCGGCGCTCTCGTTTCTGTCCAAGCGGCGCCGGAATTTGTTGAAATGAACAATGGGCCACCGTTACCATAGCTATCACTGCCAGCGACCGCGACCAGCTTGGTGCCGCCCGCCGAAGAGGCGACCGCCGACCAAAAGTTCGCGGGCGCGGTGGTCTCCGCCCATGTCGCTCCCGAATCGGCGGAGGTGTAAATGGAGCCGGGCCAAGTTGGAGATCCGTTGGCTACCGCCACCAATTTAGTTCCATCGGACGAAGAAGCGACCGCTGACCAGTTCGTTCGAGGCACACTGGCCAACCGCCAAGGCCCGGAATAAGGCGAGGTATAGATCCGGCCTCCACCGACGGCCGCCACCAGCTTGCTCCCGTCCGCCGATGAGGCTACGCAACTCGAGTCCACCAAGAGTGAACTATCATTGGCTGTCCAAGTGGCGCCCGAGTTGGTTGAGGTGTAAGACGGTCCCCAACGCGTCATTGCTATCAGCTTCGTCCCATCCGCCGAACAGGCAACGGACCTCCAATCGTTTTGGGGCGCGCTGGTCTGCGTCCAAGCGACGCCCGAATTCGTCGAGGTGTAGATCAGGCCGTCGTTGCAACAGTGAGTTATCGCGACCAGTTTGGTGCCATCTGCTGAACAGGTAACCGACGACCAATCGTTACTCGGTGCGCTGGTTTGTGTCCAAGTGGCGCCCGAATCTACCGAGGTGTAAATAGCCCCTGCATAGTTGTGGTCGATATCCGAAGCTGCCGCGACCAGCCTCGCGCCATCGGACGAAGAGGCGACGGACAACCAGCTCGTTAGCGGTGCGCTGGTTTGCATCCAAGTGGCGCCCGAATTGGTCGAAGTGTGAATCGTACCGTCACCGTTGCCAAAGGACGACACCGCTACCAGCTTGGTTCCATCCGCCGAAGAGGCGACGGAAGTCCATTGGTTTTGGGGCGCGCTGGTTTGCGTCCAGTTAGTGCCCGAATCCGGCGAGGTATAGATCAAACCGTCACCGTAGAACTGGCCGGATTCAGCCGCCGCCACCAATTTGGCGCCATCCGCCGAAGAGGCGACTGAGTTCCAAAGGTTACTTGGTGCAGTGGTCTGCATCCAAGTCGCTCCAGAATCTGCTGAGGCGTAGATTGGTGTAGGCCAGGACAAGCCATAAGCCCCAGATTGCCATCCGGCTACCACAAGTCTATTGCCATCCGCCGAAGAGGCGACGGCTTTCCAAGGCCCTGCAGGCGCACTGGTTGCATGCCAGCTTTGAGCGAAGCCGAGATTCACAATCGTAACTAGGCCGCCCAAACCGGTCACCAGCGTGATCCCGTATCTCGATCTCAGGTATGATGGTATTTTCATTTTACAGTTCCTTCATAGTTCAAGTGACGTGCATCTAAATTTTGTTGCGCGGTTGACTTTTTTCGCTTTCACCAACGCGACCCGGTTCGTTATCGCCGCCAACGCGAGGGGCTTGGTTGTCAGTTGAAGAAAGTTAAATTTCATGGATGGCTTTCGTTCAGGTTGAGTTACGGCTGCACGCCCACGCGATAGAAGAACGGGCCGGGGCCGACGGCGGTGGTGTCCGTGAAGGTGGTCGTGCCCGAATCGCCAATAATGTCGGTAGCCAGCGGCGTGAAAAATGGAACTGTCCCCGACAGGTTTGTACCGCGCTCCAGGAAATAGTTCACGCCGGCAACGCTCTGCCAGCGCACGGCCACATTGGTGCTTGTTGCGGAACTGGTGAGCAGGCGCAATACCGAGAGCGGGTTCGTGGGATCAGTCAGGCAACGCCACTCCTGCCAGGTGTTCAAGCCGTCGTGATCCAGATCCGCAGAATCCACCGAGCCATCCGTGGGCAGGCCGTACTGCT
>JANYBF010000641.1 GCA_025360895.1 Verrucomicrobiota bacterium | reverse complement strand
AACGGATGGAGACCGCGATATTTTGCCGAATGTGGTCAAGGAAGCCATGGCGGTGGGCGTTCCGGTTGTCACGACGCGACTGGACGGAATTGAAGAGTTGATCGACGACGGCGTAAGCGGTCTGCTGGTGACACCGGGAGACGTGCCGGCCCTGGCGGCGAAATTGAAATTACTGCTTGGCGATGTCAAACTACGCCAGAATCTTGCAACCCAGAGCCGAAAAGTGATCGAGAAGCGATTTGACCGACGATCCAATGTGGCGCAACTTAAAACACTTTTAGTGGCCGCGATGCAGAATCCGTCGGTCGATGTTATTCATTCAAGCGCGACCGCCACCCCAGCCCTATGACTAGAGTTGCCTACGTCAGCGCAGATCTTGGCGTGCCGGTTTTCGGAAGAAAGGGCTGCTCGATTCACGCGCAGGAAATTATCGGCGCGCTGCTCCGACGCGGCGCCCAAGTGGATCTATTCACCACGAGCGGAGAAGGCAATCCACCCGTGGGTCTGGAGTCAGCAACCCTTCATTTGTTGCCCCGCCCGCCGAAAGGCGACCACGCGGAGCGCGAGCAGGCTTCGCTCGCGGGGAACGGGAGGATGCGGGAGGAACTCGAGCGCGCAGGCGATTTTGATTTAATTTACGAGCGCTATTCCCTTTGGAGTTTTGGCGCGATGGAGTTGGCGCGGGAGCGCGGGATTCCCGGCCTGCTGGAGGTCAACGCGCCGTTGATCGAGGAACAAGCCGAGTATCGCGTCCTGGTGGATCGGGCGGGGGCGGAGCGCACGGCGGAGCGCGTTTTCCGCGCCGCCAGGGCGCTGCTCGCGGTTTCGGACGAAGTGGCCGGCTATCTCAAACAATTTCCCGAGACGCTGGGTAAAATTCAGGTTCTTCCTAACGGCGTCAACGCGGAACGATTTCCCGAAAACCTCCAACCGGCGCTGCCGTCAAAGCCGGGCGTCTTCACCGTCGGTTTCGTTGGCACCTTGAAGGCGTGGCACGGGCTCTCCGTTTTGATTGAAGCTTTCGCGCAGTTCCACGCACGGCTCCCCCTCACCCGTCTGCTGATTGTCGGCGACGGACCGGAGCGCGAGAAACTGGCGGCGGATCTGGCGGCGCGCGGCCTGCAGAACGCAGCACTTTTTACCGGCTCGGTTGCGCCGGAAAAGGTGCCGGCGCTGCTGGCCTCAATGGACGTTGCCGTCGCACCTTATCCTAAACTTGAAAAGTTTTATTTTTCGCCGCTCAAAGTTTATGAATACATGGCCGCCGGTGTGCCCGTCGTGGCAAGCCGGATCGGCCAATTGGAAAAATTAATCCAGCCGGACGCCAACGGATTGCTCGTGCCGCCCGGCAATGCGGCGGCTTTGGCGGCGGCGCTGGAGCGGTTGCTTACCGAGCCGCAGCTCGCCACGCGCCTTGGCCGCGCGGGGCGCGCCACCGTGCTCCGCGATTATACCTGGGATGCGAACGCGCAGGAAATCCTCCAACTGGCGAGGAGCGAACGGAAAAATGTCGCAACCTGAATCATTAAAAAAGAATCTGCCCGGCCTTTGGCGGGTGTTGTGTCATTTCTGGCCTGAGACACGCAAGCACGGCTGGCTGATTGCCGGCTCCTGGACGGCGCTGTTGCTGGAAGTCGGGTTTCGTCTCTTGGAACCGTGGCCACTAAAAGTGGTTTTCGACCGGGTCATCAACAAAATGCACGGCGCGCATGGATACAAGGTTACTCTGTTCGATATTTTCGATCCCATCACGCTACTGGCGATGATGGCCGGGACAATGGTCGCGTTAACCGCCCTTCGCGCCTTGGCGGGTTACTGGACCACGGTCAGTTTTGCCAAGATTGGCAACCGCGTCCTCACAGAAGTGCGCACTCAGTTATACCGGCATGTGCAGTATCTCTCGCTTTCCTTTCATACCAAGGCGCGCACCGGCGACCTCGTGATAAGGGTTATCAGTGACGTGGGACTCCTTCAGGATGTGGTCGTGACCGCCGTTCTACCCATGATTGCAAAGACTCTCATCCTGGTCGGCATGGTTGCGCTGATGTTCTGGATGAACTGGAAGCTGACGCTCGTGGCGTTGGCGGTTTTGCCAGTCTTCGTGCTGCGGACCGTAACGATGGGAAAGAAAATCAATGAGGTCGCACGCCTGCAGCGCAAGCGCGAAGGGGCCATGGCGTCAACCGCTTCCGAATCCATCACCGCGATCAAAACAATCCAGGCTTTATCCCTGGAAGGGGCGTTTGAGCAGCAGTTCGCCCGGCAGAGCAAGAAAAATTTGAAACAAGATGTGCGGGCCAAACGGCTGGCCGCCGGCTTGGAACGGTCGGTGGATTTACTGACCGCCCTCGGCGGCGCGCTGGTCTTATTTTACGGCACGCGGCTGGTGCTGCGGGAGGAACTGACCGCCGGGGCGCTGCTCGTTTTTATGGCCTATCTTAAGAATGTTTTTCGACCCATTCAGGAGTTTGCCAAATACACGGCGCGCCTCGGCAAGGCCGCGGCGGCGGGCGAGCGCGTGCTCGATTTGCTCCAGCACATACCGGAGATTCGCGATTTGCCCGGCGCGGTGACGGCACCGGTGTTTCGCGGCGCAGTGCGGTTCGAAAAGGTGAGCTTCGCCTACGAGGGCGGGGAACCAGTCTTGAGGGATATCTCTTTGGAGGTCCTGCCGGGGCAGTGCGTCGCCGTGGTTGGGGCCTCGGGCTCCGGCAAATCAACGCTGGTCAGCCTGCTGCTGCGGCTTTACGACCCAGTCCAAGGGAGGGTTCTGATTGACGGTCACGACGTCCGAGAATTCACGCTGGGATCGTTGCGTTCGCAAATCAGCGCCGTGTTGCAGGATAACCTGCTTTTCGCCGCGAGTGTACGCGAGAACATCGCTCACGGCGCGGCGGGGGCAACGGAGGAAGAGATTATTGCGGCAACCCGCCTTGCCAACGCGCACGATTTCATAATGGCCCTGCCGCAAGGCTACGACACCGTGCTCGGCGAGCGGGGCGTGACCTTGTCCCAAGGCCAACGCCAGCGGCTTGCCATTGCGCGCGCTGCCGTGCGTAAAGCGCCGATCCTGATTCTCGATGAGCCGATGACCGGTCTCGATAAAATGAACGAGCATGCCGTGCTGGAATCCCTCGAGCGGCTCGATTACGGGGCTACAACCTTTCTGATCACCCACGATTTGCGCCATGCCGCTCGCGCGGACTTGATTATTTGCCTGGAAGCTGGTCGCGTGGTCGAGCGGGGCACCCAGTCCGAATTGTTGCGAGCCAACGGACGTTACGCTGCGTTATACGAGCTGAAGGCAGCGGTTCGCTAATGTCCGTTTGGTGTACCCTATTTCGATAAACGGAAAGTCAAAACCGATGAAAATCACAATCCTGAGCCACAATCTTACTTCGAACGCGGTTATGCGTGCGCACCGGCTCGCCCTTGCCGCGCGACATTTTGCGGAAGTGACTTTGATTGGCCCGGTAAAACATCGCGGCGTTTGGGGTGCTCTGCCGCAGGAGCCATGGATCAAGCCAGTCGAGTCGAAGAGTTTTCCGAAGTTTTACAAAACCATGCTCGAAATTGTCGCGGCGGCGGGCGGGGACGTGTTGATCGCCGTCAAACCCTATCTCGCTTCCTACGGCGTGGCTTTGCTGGCCGCGGAATGCCGTAGGGTGCCGCTGATCCTCGACCTGGATGATCTGGACGTGGCGCTTGCCCGCCGACCCGAACAGAACCTGAACGAAACGCTGACTGACTTGCGCGATCCGGCTTCGAGCATTTATCTCCACATCCTCAGCAAGGCAACTGCGGCAGCGTCAGCGATCACAGTAGCTTCCACCGCGCTGCAAAAGCGCTTCGGGGGCACCCTCGTACCGCACGGGTGTCCGACCGAGCAATTTGAACCCGCCGCCATTGATCGCGAGGCCGCCCGCCAGCGGTTCGGCTTTTCCGGGCAAATTGTCTTGTTCCCCGGCACCCGGCGGACGCATAAAGGTTTGAAGCCGCTTGCCAAAGCTGTGGCACGCATTCCGGGCGCGCGGCTCGCGGTGCTTTGCCGGCCGAACGATTTTTCCCAGCCGGAATGGGATGGATTTCCGTTGATCCGGATTCCTGTTATTCCCTATTCAGCGATGCCGGCGCTGCTGGCTGCGGCGGACGTGGTGGCGATTCCGCAGTTGGATACCGAGGCCGCGCGACATCAGATGCCAATGAAAGTTTATGATGCGATGGCGATGGGTAAACCGATTGTCGCTAGTGCCGTCTCCGATCTGCCGCTGGCGCTCGAAGGGTGCGCCCGCCTGGTGCCGCCCGGCGACGTCGGCCAATTGACCACCGCGATTTGCGGTCTGCTTGAACACCCCGCAGAAGCCCGAGCGCTGGGGGAACGGGCGCGGGCCCGCTGTCTGGAGCAGTATTCCATGCGCCGCGTCGCGGACATTCTGTTTCAAGTGGTCAGCCGGGTGACCCAGAAGCAAGGTGAAGCAGGCGAACCCGCAAAACGGCTTTAAGAATTGGCCCGCCGCCCAAGCCGGGGGCTTGGTTTGGGTCTGGCAATTATTGAGTGCGCACGTGGTAGAACCGCGAGGCCGTGTTCGCGCTCGTGTCTTTCAAAGTCATCACACTGCCATTGCCATTGGTGGAAGGGGGAAGCGCCGTCCAATTCACGTCGCTCAACGCATCCTTGAATTCGAGCGTGTAGGTCTGGCCGTTCACGGTGGTGAAGGACAAGGCGTTAGTGGCACCGGTCCGGGTCTGGCCCATGACCGTGGGTCGCACAAGCACGCCACTACAGTTGGTGGCGATGGTGCCATGGTTGATGATGGTGCCTAAGATCGTGCCGCAGCCGTTGAGCGTCGCGTTACTGGAAATGATCAACCCGTTGGCAAAGGAATACGTGCCGCCGCCCATGTGCAACGTTGCCGCGTCCACGCCATCGCCAACGATGAAAGCAGCGCCGTTTGCAACAGTCATGCTTTTGGTGTTGAGGGTGCCGCCGCTAAAAAGGAATTGGCCGGCGGCATTGGTGAGCCGCAAGCTGTCCGCGGTGAGCGTCCCGGCGTTACAGGTCACTGTGCCACTGGCAACGTTCATAACCGCCGTGCCAGCCGGATTTGTGAGCGTGATCGTGCCGCCCGTCAAGATCAACTGGCCGGTTGAGAAGCCAGCACTACCCACGAAAAGATTCGAGGAAAGATTGAGGCTGCCACCGGCCATCACGAAGTTCCCGGTCGGGCTGTTGGTCACATTGGCGGCAATCAACAGGCTGGCGGCCTGCACGACGCCGTTGGAAAGGGCCATGGCGCCATTCCCTTCCCGGCCCACGTAAATCTTCTGGCCGATCACCGCGAGCTGACCGCCCGTCACAAACACAGTCCCCGTGGAGCCGCTGAAGCGCGCGATGGATAGATCGTTGGATAACAGGATTGATCCGCCATTTTGAAGGGTCAGGATACCGGCAGAGAGCGCGTCCCGCCCGACATACAGGTTGGTGAGCCAGGCGGTTGCATTGGAGACGGTCAACTGTCCTGCGCCCGCATCGCCTACCCTGGTGTCCTCACCAAGCACGGTGAGTTGGCCACCAAGCACCGATACCGTGCCCGTTGTTCCCAAATTGCGCCCGATGCTTAGCAAAGACAAAATGTTGAACGCGCCGCCCGTCATGTTCACAAGTCCCGATGAATTGGTAAGGCCACCCACCGTGACCGTGCCGAAAGATACCGTACCGGCGTTGATGGTCAGGGTGCCGCTGGTCACACGCCCGACCCGCGCCGTAACCGTGTTGCCACCTTCAAAAGTAATCGAACCGCTATCGAGCGTTAGGGCCCCGTCAATGTTGACATGGTTGTTGGTGAGGCTGCCAAGCAGAGCCGAATTTGTTATGCGAATGAAGGCGCCATCCTGGAGTTCCAGACCGCTTTGGAAAACTAAGGGGTTGTTCGTGCCGACACTACTGAGGAAAACGGTATTCGTGGAGCCGGACGGCGCGCCAAGGGTCAGCTTTTGCACTGTTAGGTTGGCCGGATCAGTCAACGCGTCAATCGTGACCGTCACCCCATTGTTGGTTGTGATGTCGATGAACGAAGTGGAGTCCGGCGGCAGATTCCCGGACCAGTTGGTGCCATCGCGCCAATAGCCATCGGTGGTCACCTTCCAAACTTTGGCTGCCGAACAAGTGGAATGGCAGGCGAAAGCAAGCAGGACGATTAAAAGCGAGGCAAGACACTGCTTAACAGCATTTTTATTCATGACAGAGAAATTCTTATCAGGCTGAGTTTACCGGAGTTAAGGTCTTTTGGGTGGCAACCGGGCAGGCGGTTAACCCGGGTTAAAGCCGTGGCAATTACTTGGCGAGCAGCGTTCACGAACATTACGGCGCCGCGTCGGGCACGGGGAGGGTGGTTTCCGCGGTCACGATTTGAAAGTAGTGGTCAAACCATTGACGACTGGTTTCCGGGGTTCGCGGCCCGGGCGCGGGGAATTCGAAGCGCGGCACGATGGCGACATTCAGGATTTTCTTGTTCAATAGATTGATCAACTTTTCCGGGGAATGTGTTTCGGCAATGACTTTGGGAATGGATTTCAAATTTGCCAAGTCGGCCTCCGATACTTCCGGCATCCCGACGAACGAAACGATGGCATCCGCCCCGGAGCTTTTGCGGGCGATCTTGAGAAACCGTTTTTCGGACAGCCCGGAACCGGGGCGAAATTTTGGATTGTCGCCCGGATCGAGCATCACCCGGTTTTTCACCGTGATGCCGCCCAGTAACTTGAGATGGGTTTCAAATGATTCAATTTGAAGCTTCATTTCCGGGGCGTGCCGGGTTTCCATCGCCACGATCACCACCTTCGCATTGTGACCCAGGAGCCGGGACGCCTCTTCCGCCATGACCTGACCGACGGCGCGGTGGAGTTCGGCGTTGAACACCGGTTGCGCGAACTCCCAATGGTAAATCCAGAAGGCGGAACCAACGATCGCGAGAACCGCACCGGCCACGATCAGTTTCGGTTTTGCCCTGCCGCTGCTGCTGTTCATATCATTATGTAACCCGCCCTAAACGTTTGATTTTAATCCGGGGGCCAACCCGGCCGGCCGCCCACCAGTGCCATACCCTCCCAGGCTATGGTTTGATCGGTTCGCAAATATCAATTGCGTGGCCTGCCCGGTTTACAAATTGCGATCCCATTCCGTCAAAAGCGCCAGCGAACCGTGGTGCTGTTGGTTGATTTGACGCTGGGTAACTTAAATGTATCAAAAGTGGCCGCGCTGTTGTCGAAGAAAAGAATGTTAGTCCGGGTTCGCCGGCCATGGCGGGCGTTGACTCGTTCATTTTTCCCGTTCAATATCCAAAATCCATCGAAGATGACTGGCATTCGCGGCACCATGGCCGCCTTGCTGAAGTGATTGATTACCGTCTTTCGATTGTCTAGCGGCACCCGCGTGAACGGGGAATTTTGCGGAGTGCCCGTGGTGCCGTTGATGCCATACCAACAATCTATAAAATACTTCCTGCCCGTGCTCGTCGAGGCGAAGGGCCAAGCCTTGGCGCCTTCGGGATCGAGGCGCGAACTGGGGTTCAAGGAATAAACATCGGGTAAACCGGAGGGACACCGAAACACCGATCCACCAACCGCCATTTTGTAATAACCATCCGTAGTGGCCGCCGCAAGGTAGTGATTGTTATACAAAATATTTGGCCAGCCATCGTCAATCGTTGCGCCTTTGCGCAGGTCGTAATCGGCAGGGACAAGCAAATCTTGATGATCATCTGAATACATGGTCATCGCGAGCCCGATCTGCTTTTGATTGCTCAAACAAACAATGGTTCGACTTTTCTCTTTCGTCGCGCTCAACGCAGGCAGTAAGAGGGCAGCAAGAATAGAAATAATGGCTATGACGACCAGCAATTCGATCAGCGTGAACGCCGAACAGACCAAACACCGATCGGTCTTGCCCCGCATGGGTATACCAACCAAAACCTCCTTGAATCTCATAACCACGTTTCCATTACGAGGTCATAACTTACTGTCAGCAGACACCAAGTTCAAGCCCATTGTGAGAGGAAAGCATTTCGCGCATGAAGCCGCTCTTGGAAAATCTTAAGAGAGTTTGTGTCACGGACACCAAAACGGACACCAAACGAGTTAATAACGCGTATGGTTGGGTTAAGCAGATTATGTTTGATTGCCCAATGAAATCAGGCATATTTGCGTTGCAACGGCGAGGAAATAGGGCCGATTCCGACCCTCGCCTCCAATCAAACCGCCATTGTTTATAGGGGTTTGAAGAGGTTTTAGGGTCAGAGTTACACCGGATTCTTCACCGGTTTGGCTGCCCGGTCAGAAAC
>JANYBF010000352.1 GCA_025360895.1 Verrucomicrobiota bacterium | reverse complement strand
CCAGCGAATCATATCAATTCCGTCCGAGTACAACGCAGACGCGCGCTATTTTCTGCCAGCTTGCGACCAAAAGCAACCTTGCGGCTGTCTTCTTTGAAGTTCATTTCCGTGGAATATAATTCTTTGCCCGCGGCACTTTTGATCCGTAACCCAATATTAAAAGCGCAAAGGCGTTCGCCTTTTGGGCGCGGAGCGTTTATTAAAAGTTCATTATGAGTCCGCAATTTCACGATCACTTTTCAGGCGTGGCAAATCGTTACACCGATTTCCGCCCGCATTATCCGGCGACGTTGTTCGATTACCTGGCCACACTCGTGCCGCAAAGTTCTACCGTGTGGGATTGCGCCGCCGGCAACGGTCAGGCGACGTGCGATCTGGCCGCGCGCTTCGGCAAGGTCATCGCCACCGATGCCAGCCGGGAACAGATTGCATCGGCGATGCCGCACCCCAAAATCGAGTAGCGCGTCGCCCCCGCTGAGCAAAGCGGATTGCCGGACCAATCCGTCGCGCTGATCACGGTGGCGCAGGCGCTGCACTGGTTTGATTTCGACCGTTTCTATGCGGAAGTGAAACGGGTGTTGGCCCCGAACGGCGTGATTGCTGTGTGGGCCTACGGCATTAACGCTGTGGAAGGCGACGACGTCAATCAACTCGTCCAGGATTTCTACGCGAATACCGTCGGCCCCTACTGGCCACCGGAGCGCCGGCTGGTGGAGGACGGCTATCGCACGATTCCCTTTCCATTCGTTGAAATCCCGCCGCCCGTGTTTCGCATGGCGACGCGTTGGCCGCTGGACCAATTGCTCGGTTACTTCGGCACCTGGTCGGCCACGAGCCGTTATATCAAGGCAACGGGAGTAAATCCGCTGGTGTCACTGGCGGTTGAAATGAAGCGCGTATGGGGTGCTGCGGACTCGTCCCGCCAAGTCGTGTGGCCGTTATCGGTCCGCATCGGGCGAACCGGACCTGATGCCGGGTGAGCAGATAAAGGGTTCGGGCAAGAAGTCGAAGCGCACAGATTCCTTGGGAAGGCCCGACTGTCACGCGGGAATTGACTCATCGCAAAAAAAGCGCTTGCCGGTGGCAGGAGTCGAAAACAGACTTGCCGGTGTGATGAATATCCTTCGCAAAATGTCAGACCAAGCTGTGGCTATGGCTGTCGCTGGCATTCTCATTTTATCTGTCACCGGTTGTTCGAGTTTCAACCGCGCGTGGCGCAGTGCGGAAAAAATACCCGTCACTCCCGATTCCATGGCAGGACGCTGGCAAGGGCACTGGTCGAGTGACGCCAACGGCCACAGTGGAAAATTGCTGTGCATCGTGTCCCGCCAAAACGATGGCGATTACGCCGCTCGATTCCGGGCGACGTACATGAAGATTCTAAAGTTCAGTTATACGGTGCCGCTAAAGGTCGAACCGCAAGACGGAGGGTGGCATTTCCATGGCGAAGAAAACCTGGGCAGCCTGGCGGGCGGTGTTTATCAGTATGAAGGCAAGGCGACGTTGACGAATTTCAATTCCACGTATCGCTCAACGTATGACCACGGTGTTTTTGAAATGGAACGGCCTGCCACGCAACCAATCCAGCCCGAAAAATAAAGATGCTGGGCGCGCGTTTGGTGACTGACGAAGACGGGGGTTAAAAATGGGAGAAGATTGAACATGCTTTCCACCGCCAGCTTTGCATGACGGTCAGGGTACGGACAAGCGCAAGGATGCCGGACCGGGGTCCAAGCGGATGAATTTCGGTATTCAGTTCCGCAGCGAGTCCGGTGGTTCTCGTTTTATTTTCGTAAAGTTCAGGTACTCCGTGCCGCTCACGATTGAACTGGAAAGCTCCAGTTGATACGCACCCGTCCCAACCCGGGCTTGCGTACGATAGATGTGGTCTTGGACCTTGACGGTTGCGGGAGTCGGTCCGCCCCGGAGCAGTTCTTTGAGTACGCGGCCATTCATCGGATCCGGGGGACGAATGCCATTAAGGTAACAGAGCATGGGCGCAAAATCCACGTTGCCGCTGGGTACATCACTGACCACGTCCGATTTGATGTCCGGCCCGGCGGCGATGAGCGTGTTGTGAATATCGTACGGACTGCTGGTGCCGTGGCCGGCGGGCTCGCCATCTTTCTGGGTTGAAGTTCCCCGGTAGCCGAATTGGTTCGCCGCATCGGTCCAGTTGGCGGCCACGAGGATGTCGGCGGCACGCGGATGCGTCCAGTGGACGAGATCGAAAGAGAGCGTGCCGGGGATGAAGCCATCGGGTTGGCCGGGACGGAGGGGCC
>JANYBF010000618.1 GCA_025360895.1 Verrucomicrobiota bacterium | reverse complement strand
ACACGCGGTTCGATCGGCTGTTGGAATTTCTCAAAGCTCGGAAGCCCGAATTCATTATCAATGCGGCCGGCTATACCGGCAAACCCAACGTGGATGCCTGTGAAGTCGCGCGCGCGGATACGCTTGCCGGTAATACGCTTTTGCCGCAAACGATCGCGCACGCCTGCGCCGCGCTCGCTATTCCCTGGGGGCACATCTCCTCTGGCTGTATTTATTCCGGCGCCAAAGTTAAGTTGGACGGCACGGTTCGGGTGGAGAAGGACTTGACGAAGCCGGCGTTGCGGGCGCTCGTCGAGAAATCGCCGGAGAATATTCTGGGTTTCCCCGAAACGGACCCGCCGAATTTTTCCTTCCGCGACGCCCCGTGCAGTTTTTACAGTGGGACCAAGGCTTTGGGCGAGGAGGCAATCGCCGGCGTCGGCCAAAGCTATATCTGGCGGCTGCGGATCCCGTTTGATGAGTTCGACAGTGCGCGGAACTATCTGAGTAAAGTCCAGCGTTACCCGAAGGCCTACGACAATGTGAATTCGATTTCGCATCGCGCTGATTACGCAGCGGCCTGTCTGGATTTGTGGGAGCAAGGCGCGGCCTTTGGAATTTACAATGTCACCAATCCCGGTTTCGTGACGACGCGGCAGGTCATTGGGTTAATTGAAAAAGTGTTAAAGCCCGGGAAGCATTTTGAGTTCTGGGCGAACGACGAGGAGTTTTATCGCACGGCGGCCAAGACTCCGCGCTCAAACTGTGTGATGGATACATCAAAACTGCTCGCGGCGGGAATCAAGATCCGCCCCGTCGGCGAGGCGTTGGAACATTCGCTCCGAAACTGGCAGCCAGAAAAAACCTAACCGGAAACCATAACGTGAACCTTCTCATCACCGGCGGCGCCGGATTCATCGGCTCCAATTTGATCCAGCATGTCATTGACCGGCCGGAACTTAAAAAACTCGTCAACCTGGACTGCCTTACTTACGCCGGGCACCTTGCAAACCTAGTAGGCATTGCCCAGCATTCTAAATATCATTTTGAGAAAGTGGATTTGCGCGACAAGGTGGGGGTGCTGCGTGTTGTCGAGCAACACGGAATCACGCATGTGCTGCATCTGGCGGCCGAGTCCCATGTGGATCGCTCCATCACCGGCCCGGGTGATTTCATCAGCACCAACATTGTGGGCACCTTCAACCTGTTGGAGGCATGCCGGGCTTGCTGGATTGGCAAGTCCGCCGATCATCGCTTCCATCATGTCTCGACTGACGAAGTTTATGGTTCGCTGGGTGCGACTGGTTATTTCACCGAGACCACGCCCTATGCGCCCAACTCCCCGTACTCAGCGAGCAAGGCTTCCAGCGACATGTTGGTGCGCGCCTATCATCACACTTATGGATTGAACACCGTCATTACCAATTGCTCCAATAATTACGGCCCATTGCAATTTCCGGAAAAGCTCATTCCCGTGGTCATCCAAAGTTGCCTGGTGCGCAAACCGATTCCCGTCTATGGCGACGGGATGAATGTGCGCGACTGGCTTTACGTCCGCGATCACGCCGAGGCGCTGTGGCAGGTGCTGATGCGCGGCAAAACGGCGGAGACTTACAACATTGGTGGCCACAACGAGTGGGCGAATATCAAGATCGTGAAACTGATCTGCGATCTGATTGACGAAATGGCGCCGCAGCTCGGTGGGCAAACGCAAAACCTCATTACCTACGTGAAGGATCGTGCTGGCCATGATCGCCGTTATGCCATTGATGCGTCAAAACTGCAGCAAGAACTCGGCTGGGTGCCGGCTTACACGTTCGAGCGCGGCATTCGGGAGACGGTGCGGTGGTATCTCGACAATCAGAGTTGGGTGAAGACGGTGCTCAATAAATAACTGCCCGCAGCGGTCGGTAGATTAAGGTTTGCTCCCGACTCATTCCATGATGGACTGAGCACCGATGAGCGGCCAGCCAGAATCCTTGTTGCCCGGCAAGTACCGCGCATCTGCAAGTCGTTTTCGTCGCCTGGCGGAGTTCCTTGCCTTGCGGCGCAACCCCACCGCCATGCTCATCGGTCTGGTGCTGGCGGGCACCGGCGAGAAACTCTGGCTCGGTTTTGCCCCGAAGTATCTCGAAACCCTCGGCGCCGGTGTTTTCATTATCGGCCTGTTCGATGCGCTCCAAACTCTCCTCGGTGCCGCCTATTCCTACCCGGGCGGTGCGATCACCGACCGCCTTGGTCAGCGACGTTCATTGACGCTGTTCACGCTCATTTCGATTACGGGCTACGTTCTCGTCTTGGTCTGGCATCATTGGTTGGCGTTGTTGGTGGGAACGGTCTTGTTCGTCGCCTGGAGTGCGTTGTCCTTGCCCGCAACCTTCACGGTCGTCGCGACTTCCTTACAGCGACACCAGCACACGATGGGAATGGGAGTGCAATCCTTGGTGCGCCGGGTGCCGATGCTGCTGGGTCCGTTGATTGGCGGCTGGCTGATCACGCGGTTTGGTTGGACGGATGGGATTAAATACTCATTGCTGCTATGTTGCGGGCTCAATGGGGTGACGCTGGTCTTTCAGGGGTGGCTGTTTGAGCCAGAGCCGGAAGCTGGTGCAAAAGGCACGATCACTTTTTGGCAAGTCGTCCAATCCTTCTCGCCCAGGCTGCGCGAGCTGTTGGTGAGCGATATTCTCATCCGTTTTTGTGAGCGGATTCCTTATGCGTTCGTGATTTTGTGGGCGATGGATCATGGCGGCATCAGCGCGCAACAATACGGTTGTCTCGTCGCTTTCGAGATGGTCACGGCGATGGTCTGTTACATCCCGGTTGCGCATCTCGCGGACAAATACGGTCGCGGTCCGTTTGTGTTGTTGACGTTTCTATTCTTCACCCTCTTTCCGATCACGCTGCTCTGGGCGACGAATTTCGGCTGGCTGGCGTTGGCTTTTGTGGTTCGCGGGTTGAAGGAATTTGGGGAGCCCGCGCGGAAAGCCCTAATCATCGGTGAGGCGCGGCCAGAGCTGCGGGCGCGAACTTACGGCGCCTACTATTTGATTCGCGATTGCGTGGTGACCAGTGGTTCGTTGCTCGGGGCGTGGCTGTGGAGCATCAGCCCCCAAGCGAATTTCATTGGCGCCGCGGTTTGCGGGGCGCTCGGTACGGGGTGGTTTTGGTGGGTACGGCAACGTCAGGCTGCCCGGGGTGGTTACAGGTAATGATGCTGGCCGGGTGAACTAAACCAAACCCAGCCAATGCCGTCGTTGGCTTTCGGTCGGAAAATTTATCCTCCGCCCCCGCTAAATACTATCTGGCGGTGAACGTGAAGCGACCTTGCCGGATGCCGTTCTTGACCCGCAGTCGAGCCCGGCTTTAAACTAAATGCAGTGGATGCGAACGAAATCAGAATGTGGGTTGCAGAGTTGCGGTGGCATCACTCCTTGAACCTTGGCCACAGGATTATCATGCCGGGACAGGATAGCAGTGAACGCAAACTCGGGCGTCTCAAAATGTCCGCTTGAAACGGCAGCAAGGATTTCAGTTCTGGAGTATGGCCCGTACGGATCGCATCGTTGTCCATGCGTGGAAATAGGTTGAGCCAGCATCGGGTGCGGCGACCCGCTGTCTTGGCCGCGCCCAAAAAAAGTTTCAAAATATGATTAACACTCGACTTGGAAAAAGCCTCCTAACCGCCAACCGCCTGGCTTACGGCTGCTGGCGCATCGCCGACCCTGCTCAAGCGGGTGTGGATTCGGTGGACGGTGACGCCGCCGGGCGCCGGGCGGTCATCACCGCTTACGAGGCGGGCTACACGCTCTTCGATGGCGCCGACATTTATGGCGGCGGACGCTGCGAGGAAATCATGGGACGCACCTTGCGCGAAGTTTCCGGGATGCGCGAGCAGATCCTCATCCTCAGCAAGTGTGGGGTCCGTCCGGCGGGGAGTCCCAATCCCAATTCACCTGGGCGGTACGATTTCTCGGCGGAATATATCGTTCAAACGTGTGAGCAATCACTGAAACGTCTCGGCGTTGAGACGATTGATCTCTATCTGCTGCATCGCCCGGATTATCTCGGTGACCCGCACGAAATCGCCGGTGCGTTCGCGCAGCTTTACGATGCGGGCAAGGTGCGGATTTTTGGCGTGAGCAACTTCCGCCCATCGCTCGTCAACACGCTACAAGCCGCCTGTCCGTTTCCGCTGGTGGTCAATCAGGTGGAAATCAGTCTGGCGCAACGCGCCGCCTTCGCGGACGGCACGCTGGATCAATGCTTGGAAAAAACCATCACTCCCATGGCCTGGAGTCCGCTGGGGGCGGGATTGTTGGGGGACGGTGCGAAGCGCTTGTTGCCGGGGCAACGGGGCTACAAAACCGATGCGGTGGTGAAAGTGCTGGATGAAATTGCGCAGGCCCGGGGCGTGAGCCGGTCGGTGATTGCTTATGCTTGGTTGCTCAAACATCCCAGCCGCATTGTGCCCATTGTCGGTTCCACCGACCCGCAACGGATTCGTGAGGCGGTGCGTGCGACGGAATTCGAGCTGACGCGGGAAGAATGGTATCACCTGTTCGTGGCGGCGCAGGGCGAACCCCTCCCGTAGAATCAGTCTAAAGGCTTGAGTCTGGAGTCTAAAGTTGGAGGTCGGCTATGAGTGAAAGTTCGTTGAAGCGCTCGGAGGAATTCCTCAAAATCGCCGACCAGTTCAAACTCGGCAGTCTGACGACCGAATGCTCCCATCCGGTCACGGCCAATCTCAGTGACGTCGCGCGCCAAGACATCGCCGCCGGGTTGAAGCTCTTGTTCGATGTGGATGAGGATGTGGTGCGAAAATATCGCGAGTTCGCGGAATCTGGGCGCCCGCGACAAATCGCGGATACGATCCTGGCTGCGCTCAAAAACGGCGGGAACATTTTCTTCACCGGCTGCGGTTCGACGGGGCGGCTCAGCATTCAACTCGCTTCAATCTGGCGTGATTTCTGGCAGCAGGCCGGGCGCCCCACCGCCGAAGACTGGGAGAACCGCGCGTTGCCTGTCATGGCCGGGGGTGACTTCGCACTCATCAAGGCGGTGGAAGGCTTCGAGGATTTCACCGCCGTTGGCAAAAAGCAGATCGGCGATCTGGACGTGTGCAATAAGGATGTGGTGTTTGCCATCACAGAAGGCGGGGAAACATCGTTCGTCATCGGTACGGCATGGCAGGGCGTGGACGTCGGTGCGAAGGTTTATTTTGTCTATAATAACCCGGATGACGTGCTTTGCGAACACGTGCAGCGCAGCCGCGAAGTCATTGAAGACCCGCGGATCGAGAAGATCAACCTGACGACCGGGCCGATGGGCATCACGGGCTCGACGCGCATGCAGGCGACGAGCATCCAACTCGCCGTGATGGTGACGGTGTTGGAAATGGTGGTACGGGATTTGGGAGCGCCGGCATCCCTGCCAGCGCTTCCAGGGCAGTTCCTCGCCCAGTTCAACGAACTGCACGCCACGTTGAAGTCACCTGTCGTTCTGGCGCAACTCGCGAAAGTGGTCGCGATGGAGGAAGGCGTTTATCGCGCGGGGCAGAAGAATAATTATTTCGCCGATCGCTTGGGCATTGACATACTTACGGACACCACCGAACGCTCGCCGACGTATTGCACGCCGCCGTTCCGCAAGTTCGATGACTCCGCGGCCACGGAATCATGGGCGTTTCTTTACGTGCCCTACGCAAATTCCGACCAAGCATGGGAGCGCGTTTGTAAACGCAAACCGCGTTGCGTGGAGTGGAAGCCGGAAGAAGTGCGTAGCCTCGTGCCAGACGACAAATACGATCGCGTGGTCGAGATCATCGGTAAGATTAGTTATGCGGAGTTGATGCGCTTTCGGATCGGGCTGGATGGAATTAATAATCGCCTGCCCGACAAGGGAGACGCTGCGGTGGCGCTCGTGCGGCAGGACGAAATCGAGTCGTTGTTTTCGCCGGCTGGTTTCTACCGGCGGCAATTGGACGCAGCACGAGCGGTCGGAGCGAAGACGGGTTTGATTTTTCTCGGCAGCGCGGAATCCTGTGCGCAGGTGAACGATTTCGTCGCCGGCTGGAATCCTGATTGTGCCGCCGTGCTTTTGCCCGTGTCGTATTCCGGTTTACTGAACGGGGTGATGCGCGTTGGTCTCAAAATGCTGCTCAACACGCTCTCAACTTGCACGATGGTGCGGCTCGGTCGCGTGATGGGTAACACCATGATCTGGGTCGTACCGAGCAATCTGAAACTGATTGATCGCGCCACCCGCTACATCCAGAAACTGACCGGGCTGGATTACGTGCAGGCCAACAGATTGCTCTTTGAAGTCATTGAATATGTCGAGCCGCGCATGAAAGCGGATCAGGCGTATCCGCCGGTGGTGGGGGTGAGCGTGCTGCGGCATCGTTACGGCTGGAGCAATGAGGCGGCGGAGAAACAATTGAGGACGGAGATGCGGTGAGCGGGTGCTTTGGAGGCGGAGCGGGCAGGAGTTGCGGATGATAAGCGGAGATTTGAGTCGCGCGGCGAACTTCCCCGCTTCCTTATTGGCCGTGCTCAATGCCAATTAGCTTTCAGGCGGTCAGATGCGGCGTCACGGCGGCTTGGAGCAATGTCATCAACTCGGGCTGCAAGTATTGATAGTCGTCGGCGATAGCAGGCAGACGACGGGTTTATCCTCCAGTGCGTCAGAGAATTTCTCTCGCAACCGGCGCCGATGTTTCTTTTCCATGACGAAAATAACCTCGGCCCCGCCGAGGTGACCGGCGGTAGCTCGAATGCGTGCCCCCGGCTCCGTCCCGGCGGAGCGGGCTTGAATCCCGTCCACGCCATCAAACAATTTCTCGGCGGTGGGACTGCGCCAGCGGTTGCGGCTGCAGACAAACAGGAGTTTCTTTGGCTGCGCCATTCGTCCGTTATTTCAATCGTTTCACCAAGACCTTTGAGCGACGGCCGCTTTGGTCGTATTTTTCGCGGCGACCGGGCGGCAAATCGTCCGGTGTGCCTTCGGCGAAGCCGCCTTTGGACTGGAAGTAGGTGAACGCCTGGGTCGAGAGGGTGAGTAGTTCGCCCAGACCGAGTTCGCGGGCCTTGCTCTCGACGAACTGAATTAGCTTCCGGCCAATTCCCTGATTTTCGTGCGAAGGATTGACGAAGAGCGCCGCGAGTTCGCCTTGCTTCGATTCGGGATAAACATGCAGTGCCGCGCAGGCAACGGGATTCTTATCAATCTCGAAGATGTAGTAATCTTCCAGTTGCTTCTCGATGCTGGCGCGGGTGCGTTTGACGAGTTCATCCGTCTGCACGCCCTTGTCCGTGAGCAATTGAATCGCCCGCACGTCCTTTTTCTTGGCCGGTCGAATCTGCTGATACTCGTTGGCGTAAATCAATGTGCCAATCCCTTCGTTCGAGAAGACTTCGGCGAGGAGGCCCTCGTCCACGCAACCGTTGATGACATGGACGCGCTGAACGCCGGCCCGACAAGCGGCGGCGGCATGTTGCGCTTTTGAATGGGAGTCTGGTGTGAACTCGCACTTGTTTTTTTCCAGCAAGGCACTGAGTTCACCCACGATCATCTGGCGGATCAGTTTGCCTTGACAGACCAAGCCGTCGGTCGTGGTGATGTAAATCAGTTTCACCGCCTTGAGCGCATCGGCCACGGCGAGGGCCACGCCATCGGAGTTCACGCGATAGGTCTTGCCGTCGCCATCGAAGCCGAGGGGCGGGATGACGGGAACGACGCCCTGAGTGAGTAATGACTGCAACAACTCCACGTCCACGCGCTCCACTTTGCCGGTGAACAGATGATCCACACCCGCCAGAATGCCCATCGGGTGGGCGATGATGGCGTTGGTGCAGGCCGCGCGAAGATCATTGGCGGAAAGTCCTTCCAAAATCTCGTGCGTGAGCCGGTTGGCGGCGGTGAGCGCGAGTTTGAGTGTGGCGGCGTCGGTGATGCCCGTGCCGTCGAGGTTGGACGCCGCGACTTTTTGTTCCTCGCCCAACCCCTTGATTTGCGCCGCCGCGCCGTGAACCAGCACAACGCGGATGTTCAGCGAGCGCAACACCGCGATGTCGAGCAGGATGTTGGCGAAGTTCTCGTCGGTGACGATGGCACCATCCACGGCGAGGATGAAGGTCTTCTCGCGGAAGCGCGGGATGTATTGCAGGATGCCCCGCAGGTCAGTTGGTTTCACGAGTCGCTCGTAGCTGGGTTGTTCAACGCGGAGATAAGTATTCGGTTTCGCGGGGGATTCAAACAATTATTTCGACTCGCAAACTCAGTCGCGTCAATTCGCCAGTGCCTGTTTCAGCGCTTCGAGACCCCGCCGGTTCTCTTTCGGGGTGCCGATGGAGATGCGGATCCATTCGGGCAAGGCGTAGCCGCCCATCGGACGGGTGACGACGCCGAGCTTTTGCATTGCGGTAAACACACGCGCGCCATCGCCAACGCGCACGAGGATAAAGTTCGCCGCCGAAGGGATGAACTCCAGTTTCAAGTGGCGAAACGTTCGGACGAACAACCGCAGGCCACGGGCGTTGTTGCGCTGTGTCTTTTCTACATGTGCGGTGTCGTCGAGAGCGCCGATGGCGCCCGCTTGGGAAAGGGCGTTGATGTTGAAGGGCTGCCGGATTTTTTCGAGCGCAGCAATCAAGTCTGGATGACCGATTCCATAACCGAGGCGGAGTCCGGCCAAGCCATAGACCTTGGAGAAAGTCCGCATCAGTAGGACATTCGGTCGCAAACCGGCGACAATTTCGGACACCAGATCCAAGGGTAAGTCCAAAAACTCGATATAGGCTTCATCCAACGCGACCAAAACATTTTCCGGTACGGCGTTGACGAACCGAAGCAGCGCATCACGATCAACGTGGGTGCCGGTGGGATTATTCGGATTCGCGACGAAGACGATGCGCGTTCGCGACGTAATTGCGGCGAGCATGGCATCGAGGTCGTGCCCGTAATTCAGGGCCGGCACGGAGACGAGCTTCGCGTTGAACAACGAGGTAACGATCGGATAAACAGCAAAACAATATTGCGAGACGACCACTTCGGCGTCAGATGCCAATAGCGCATGGCCAATGAACTCGATGATTTCGTTCGAGCCGTTACCGAGAATAAGGTTCGCGGGCGTGACGCCGAGTTTGCCGGCGAGCTTTTGTTTGAGATAAAAGGCGTTGCCGTCCGGGTAAAGATTCGCGTGCGTCAGCGCCCGACGCATCGCGGCGAGGGCCAGGCGTGATGGGCCGAGCGGATTTTCGTTGGATGCCAGCTTGATGATGGCGGAAGCGGGGAGGCCCAGTTCCCGTGCAACTTCTTCGATGGGGCGGCCGGGCTGATAGTTGGGAATGGTTTCCAGCGCGGGATTGAGCGCGAGCGGAGTGGGCATTTTAGAGCGATTCGAGGATTTTTTTCACGTTCACATTCCGGGCGACGATGTCGCGGATCAGGGAGATTTTTTCCGCGTCACGGGGGCGGGTCTTGACTGTGAGGTCGTGAACTTTGGATGCGACGACGTAGCTATCATCCTGCGCCAGCAACACGGGGAGACGCAGGTTACGCAGGGCGCGCAGTGAACTGCTGCCGGGTTTTAATCCACCGGTCAGAACGATGCCGGCCATTTTGTGCCCGCTGGCGCAGGCCGCCGCCAGGATGTCCTCGCGGTCGCCCGGTGTGATCAACAGCACACTCGGCTTAAAAAAGCGTTGCGCGTTCTGCGCACCCATCGCCCCTACTACGACGTCTTCGACCGCCGTGTACAACGTGGGCGGGTCATTGACGACCTCGGCATCGAGTTCCTCGCGGACCAAATCCATCGTCGGCTGGCTCAGGATGGTCTGGTGGGGAATGACCCCAAGCAGTTCGAGACCCTTGCGCTTCAGCCCGCGGCGGGCAAAGTCAGTGACATAATCCACCTTGTTATCAAGTACCTGGTTCAGGATGACGCCGATGATCTCCACGCCTTCCTTCTCGAACAACGCCTGGTTCAACGCGACCTCGTCAATTGGCTTTCCGAAGCCGCCGCGCGCCACGATGATGACTTTACAACCGAGATGTTTGGCGACCTGGGCGTTCGAGAGATCGAACACCGAGCCGACGCCGGCGTGGCCCGAGCCTTCACAGAGGACAAAATCTTTTTCCCACGCGACGCGATCAAACGCTTTTTGAATCTTCTTAACGAGGGCTTCGTTGTTCGCCGCTTGCAGATACTTTCTCGTGAAATCCGGCTCGACCGCGATGGGACTCATGTCCACGAGCGGACAGTTGAGGCGAAAGACCGCGTCCATTAGCACGGTGTCTTCATCAATCTTCTGTTCCGCGATCTCGACGAAGCGCTGGCCCACCGGTTTGATGTAGCCAACGCGGGGGAAATGTTTTTGCAGCGCGGCGATGAGGCCGAGCGAGGTGGTGGTTTTGCCGTCGTTCTGGCGCGTGGCGGCAATGAAAACGCGCGGAGTGACTGTGTTCATTTCACTGGCCGGGCAGCGGTGCGCCCGCAACCGGATGCAACTCGGGATAGCTGATGGCCTGCACGCCCACAATGGCCGCAACTCCCAGAATGTCGTGCGCGTTGGAGCCGCGCGACACATCGGCCGCCGGCCGATCCAGTCCGAGCAGAATATTGCCGTAGGCATTCGCATGTCCGACGAGGCGGACGAGCTTGCTCGCGATGTTGCCGGAGTTGAGGTCGGGGAAAATCAACACGTTCGCCTTGCCCGCGACTTTGCTGTCGGCAACTTTGCGCTCGGCGATGTCCGGCACGAGCGCGGCGTCCACCTGAAGTTCGCCGTCGAAATCGCATTCGAAGCGGATTTTCTCCGCCTTCTGCCGCGCGAGCGCCGTGGCAGCCTGCACCTTGCCAATCGAAGGGTGGGTGGCACTGCCTTTGGTCGAGAACGACAATAAGCCCACGCGCGGGCGGATGTTGAGCAGGTGCCGCGCGAGTTGCGCGGTCGAGAGCGCGATTTCGGCGAGTTGCTCCACCGTGGGATCGGGCACCACGCCGCAATCCGCCATGAATAGGACGCCGTTCTCACCGAAGCGCGTGTCCTCCACTTCCATCACCATGCAACTTGAAGCGACCTTGGCCTCGGGCGCAATCTTGATGATCTGGAACAACGGTCGCAGCACGCTGCCCGTGATGTGGCTGACGCCGGAAATGAGTCCGTCAGCCTGGTGCATTGCCACCATCATCGCGCCGAAATAATTCGGCTGACGCACGGCTTCGCGGGCTTCGGCTTCCTTGAGGCCCTTCTCGCGGCGCAACGAATGAAAGCGGCGCGTGAAGTTTTCCAGCTCGTCGCTTTCACTGGGATTGATGACGCGGATGCCTTCGAGCGAGATGTTCAAGTCCGCCGCCGTCTGTTTCACCTGGGTGCGGTCGCCGAGCAGGATGGGGGCGCCGAGCCGCAAGGCATGGAACTGCCGCGCCGCCTGCAAGACGCGCGGCTCCGCACCTTCCGGAAAGACGATCCGTTTCGGATGCCGCTGGAGTTTTTCAATGACGTTGCCAATGAATCGCATGGCGACAGGGTAGCCGGCGGAGATGAAACCGCAATAGCGATGCAAAGGCGGGCCGGCTAATCCTCCCGGGTCATCTCCGGCTCAAGCCCGGAGAACGGATGGGTGCGATCAATCATTCGAGACTGGATTACTGACGCAATCCTCTGGAACAATTGCGATGCGATCCAAAACAGCCAATGAAACACCTTCCATTCCTCGTTCAAACTTGCTCACTCGTAACCAAGCCTGGCTTGGGCTTCCTTCTTGCTGACTATTGCCCGATTGGCTCAGATTCAACCTGACGCCTCACAAGAATATATGAGTGCAAATTCAACCATTGAAGAAATCAAGACCGAGCTGGCCAAGCTGCAAGCGGAACACGAAATCCTGGCAAAATCCCATCGCCGGTTGGTTGCAAAAGTACTGGACGATCGGGCGGCCGCGGAGCAATTCCTCGGGCAAATGGCCGTGGACCGGATGATGGTTTACCCACGTTAGCGGAAATCTCCGAAAGAACTTCGGCGGTCGGGTTGGTGGGCTAGGCCTGGATATACTTCACAAACTTCGTAGCGGACTCCCTTGCAACACGAGCGACATCCGCCTCCTTACGTCGGCGGCTACGATCCATCAGCGTTTCGTGCGCGGTGTGAAATTTCCGGGCTTGGCGAAGGTGTCGTTATCGTAACTCCGCCGCCAATTGTTCACCAAGTTCGGCGGCTTCCTTGATTGGTCGTTGGGCTTCACTGCGCCGGGCTGGGCCGTCTCGGAAAGAGACGGCGCGCAGGGTGATATTCTTGCCCGCAATTTCCGCATACGCTGCAACGGGGCTTTGACAGCCGCCGCCCATCCCGCGCAGAAACGCGCGTTCGGCGGTCACGCATTGAAACGTGGCGAAGTGATTGAGTCGCTCACAAATTGTGGCGATGCGTTCGTCGTCCGCCCGAATCTCTATACCGATGGCCGCTTGGCCGACGCAGGGCAACATCATCTCCACATCCAGCACCGTTGCGAGCAGCCCATGGGGCACGGCATCGCCTCGGAGTTCACCATTGGAAGAAATGATGAAGTTCAACCTTGTGATCCCCGCCAACGCGAGAATAGTGGCGTCAAGTTCGACGTGGTCGGCAACCTTCTTCATCCGCGTCACCACATTGCCGCGAATTTCGACGATGTTGAGATCCGGGCGAACCACGAGCAACTGCGCCTTCCGGCGCGTGCTGCTGGTGGCGACGGTTGCGCGCTCGGGAAAATCCGTCAATTTCGTATTCGGTTTGAAGCCGCGTAGTTTGCTCTCGACTCGCGTGATTTTTGATGACCGATAAATTAACACGTCCCGCACATCCGCCCGCTCCGGTGTTGCGGCAAGCACAAGGCCCATGGGCAGATCGGTTGGTAAATCTTTAAGACTGTGAACGGCAAGATCGGTCCGGCCGTTGAGCAGGGCAACTTCGAGTTCCTTGGTGAAGAGCCCTTTGGGCAGCGAGGCATCCGGCTTGGCCATCGACGCGGTCTGCAACTTATCGCCGGTCGTCTTGATGATCTTGAGTTCAAACGTGAGCGACGGGAAAGCCGCGCGGCATTGGGTGAGGATCAGATTGGCCTGGGCGAGCGCCAGGGCGCTGCCCCGGGTACCGATGATGATGGGGCGTTCAGACATTGGAGGCGGCGGGATTGGAACTGGCGGCCGGGTGCGGTCGTGGCTTTGCGCCGAGGAGTCCCCGCACCTTTTCTTCGATGATCGCTTCGCACCGCGAGACTTCTTCCTTGCGCTGCTCGAGATAATCGTGGGCGATACTTTGGAGATCGTCCACATCGTAGAGATAGACGTTGTCGAGTTGATTTACCGCCGGGTCAATGTCACGGGGAACGGCAATGTCAATCAACAGCAACGGGCGGTTCTTGCGTCGCTTCATCAGCGGCTCCAACTTCGCGCGATCCAGGATGGGATGAGGTGCGGCGGTACTGCTGATCACGATGTCAATCTTCTCAAACTCGTGTGCCCAGTCGTCGAAATTCACCGCGCGCCCCCCCAATTCCTGGGCCAGCGTTTCCGCGCGGTCAAACGAGCGGTTCGCCACGACGATGCTTTTGGCGCCGCGCGAAAGCAGGGCGCGCGCGGTTTTCTCGCTCGTGTCACCCGCGCCGATGACCATGACTTCGTGCCCCGTCAACGTGCTGAAGATTTTTTCCGCCAATCCCACCGCGGCCGAGGCAACTGAAATGTTGCCGCGCTGGATGTTCGTTTCCGTGCGGACCTGCTTGGCGACATTGAACGCCCGTTGAAAGGCCTTGTTCAATTGGGCGCCGGTGTGACCGTATTGCAACGCAAGATCATAGGCTTTTTTGAGCTGGCCGAGAATCTCCGTTTCCCCCAGCACCATCGAATCGAGACCACAGGCAACTTTGAAAAGATGCTGCACGCTGTGCGGCTCGTGCAACGCATACAACTCTTTCCCGAGCGGCGACGCATAATTGTGCGCGGTGGCCAGAAACTGCTTCAAGGCGCCGAAGGCGCGGACCGGTTCCAGCGCGGTGAAGGTGTAGATCTCCACGCGATTGCAGGTCGAAAGAATCACCGCCTCCTGCGCGATGCCGGCGGTGCGCAGTTCCTGCAACGTCGCCGGGATGCGCGCCTCGGCAAAGGCGAATCGTTCCCGCAATTCCACGGGCGCCGAACGGTGGCTAAGGCCGATGACAACGACGCTCATGGCTGATGATGCAGGGCCGAAAGCAGGTTCGTGCCCCAGAACGTCAGGAGCATGAAAAGGAAGATGCCGATGGTGCCGAGGGCGAACCGGCGGCCGGCCAACGCAAATCGCATCCGGCTGAATAAAAGCCCCGCATACAAAAGCCACAAGAAAGCCGACCAAAGTACTTTTGTGTCCAGCCAGTAAGTCACCCCGGCCGGGCGGGGCAAATGCCCACCCGCCGCCAAGCCGAGGGTCAGGAGCACAAAACCCACAAGGAGGACGCGATTGGTGACCACGTCGAGCCGCTGGATGGGCGGGAGCAACGAAAATACGGCGCGGAGTTTGTCGAACTTGAGATTGTGTTGTTGGGTGAGAAACATCGTGGCGGCGACGGCGGCGAGACCGAAGGCGCCGTAGGCCAGCAGGATCAGGGCGGCGTGCAGACTGCCGAGCGCCCCGGTGAATTCCGGTTTCGGGCCGTGTGGCGGATCCAGCGAGGGCATCAGGGCAAACACCCCGACGGCGAACAATCCGGGGGCGGCGAAAGCGCCGACGAAACGAAAACGCCGCAGCAGGCCCACCAGGAGATAGCTCAGGGTGGTTGCCCAGGTGAAAAACATCATGGCCTCGAAAAGATTATTGACCGGACAACGCTGGAGGGAGAATCCGCGTTGAAACAGGGCGAGCGTGTGAAACCCGAACGCGGTGAGCAGCAGCAAATAATTCACCCGGTCATCCTGGCGAAAACCCTTCCGCCATAGAAACACCGAGTAAACCATGCTCGCACCGTAAAGCACGACGGCCAGCAGAAAGGAATGTCGGTCGGTAAACCAGTCCACCGTCATAGCTTAAGCGGGCCGGGCAGGGGGGCAAGCGGCAAGTCGGTGACCTGCGGGTGAACCGTGTCGGCGGGTGGCGCGGGGGCTTTCGATTGTTGCTCCCAAGCGCGGCGGCGTCCGGCGTTGTGAGGCTTGTTGTCGCACCGTAGGTGCGACATCTTTGTAGCCTCGCGTCCCAAAGAAATTCACCAGCCCCGTAGAGGCGGCATCGGAATATGTCGCAGCTAGGGAGCTTTGAAATCCTGCGAACCGGGATTCTACAAAGATGCCGCGCCTACGGCGCTGGGTGGTGAAGCGGGGAGTCACGATTCTCCTTTGATTCGATTTAGCATTCTGCATTTTGCCTTCTGGTTTCTCCCTTCTTTTCACGTTCGTAACTTATTCCTCCGCGAGGCAGTAGATGTGTTTGTCGGTGCGCAGGAAAATCTGCCCGTCCGAGATGGCCGGCGTCGCGTTGCTGGGTTCGCCCAGATCATTCATGGCAAGAAGCTCCAATTTGTCCGGGTCCGGCTGAAAGACTGTGGTGACGCCTCTCCGGCTCGTGACATAAAGCCGTCCGGCCGCCATCACCACCGAGCCCCAGCTTTCACCGCCTTCGAGCCGCTCGCTCCATCGGATTTTTCCGGTCTGACATTCCATGCACTGAGCCGTCCCTGGCCCCGCGTTGACGATGAATACGTTTCCACCGACGACCACCCCCGAGCCAATGCGTTGAGTCTGCTTCTCAAGCCACAGCCGGTTGGACGCGGTCACGTCACCGGTGCCGCCCAGCTTGAAACCAATTGTGGGTCCGCCGCTCGACCCCGTGAACGCGACGCCGATGTTGCCGGACACGACGGGCGACGGATAGATCAGATCAGTTAATGGCTCCGCCAATCCCTCGACGAACCATAACTTGGCGCCGGTCTTTGGATCGCAGGCCACCACCTGCGTGAGCATGCTACAAAGGATCTGATCCTTGCCGCCGACCTTGGCGACGATGGGCGTAGACCACGAGCCCCAATTTCCTTTCAGGAGGGTTTTCGGACCGCCGGGTTCGTCGTATTTCCAGAGCAGTTTGCCCGTCTTCAGGTCCAGCGCGCATAGAAAGGCCCGCTCGCCTGGACCGAAGTTCAAGATGACCTTCCCCCGATGGAGGATCGGGGAGGAGCCGTAGCCATATTCATTGCGCACTGCACCGAGGTCCTTTTTCCAAAGTTCTTTGCCGTCGAAGTTGTAGCAAAAGACCCCGGCCGAGCCGTGCCAGACAACCACGCGCGCGCCGTCAGCCGCGGGCGTGGACCCGCAGTAAGGATTCGATGGATGCGTTGGTTCAACGATGGGAAACTGAACAGTCTGCATCCAAAGTTGTTTGCCCGTCCGTCGGTCGAAGCATTACAGGTTTCGCTTCTTGCCCGAGTCTTCCGCACAAGTGACAAAGACGCGCCCATGCGAAACGATGGGGCTGCTGTTACCCGGACCTGGGAGTGTCGCCTTCCA